>JBOGZM010000456.1:0-11830 GCA_050697255.1 Solirubrobacterales bacterium | reverse complement strand
CCTGGGCCGCTTCCTGCGGCTCGACGTGCTGGCGCCGAGGTCGGCGCTCGACCCGGCGCACGGCGTGGACCCGAACCTGCGCGCGGCGGTGCTCCACCTCTCCTATCGAGATCTGGACCTGCTGCTGCCGGCGGACGCGGAGAGCGAGGTGACCACGGCGCTTGCGTTGCCGCGGGTGGAGGTGCTGAAGGTCGCCCATCACGCCAGCGCCGACGAGGGCACGGGGGCGCTGCTCGCGCGGCTGCGCCCGGCGGCGGCCGTGATCCCGGTCGGCGCCCACAACCGCTATGGCCATCCCCATCCGGCCACGGTTGCGACACTGCGCTCCGCCGTGCCGCGGGTCTACCGCACCGATCGTGACGGCGACGTGACGCTCACGCTCGGCCCCACCGGCCCCGCGATCCGCTCTGAGCGGTGATCTAGACTCGCCGCGATGGCCGACCCCAAGCCCGCATACCTCGTGCAGGGCGACGACGAGGTGAAGATCGACGGCTGGCGCAAACGCGTGCACGACCGCGCGGCCGCGGACGAGGACTCCACGATCGAGCTGTTCGCGGACCAGACGCCCGCCGAGGAGGTCGCCACAGCCATGTCGGCCATGACCCTCTCGCTCGGTCGTCGCTGGATGCTCGTCGAGGGGGTGGAGCGCTGGAAGGAGAAGGACGTCAAGCTGGTCTCGGCAGCGCTGACCGGGTTGCCCCCGGACACGATCGTGGTCATGATCGCGTCCGGCCCGATCAGGCGCGGTAAGCCCGGCCCGGCGCCCGCCAAGCTGGTCAAGGCGGTCGAGAAGTGTGGTGGTGAGGTGAGCGACTTCGGCGCGCCGACAGCGTCCAGGTACGCGGGGTGGGCCGCGGAGCAGGCCCGCAGGATCGGCCTGAGCTTGACGCCGGACGCTGCCCAGTCGCTGGCGGACCGGGTCGGGGAGACGGACGACCGGCCGCCCCGTCTGCGCGAAAGGCGGCTGATGCGAGAGCTCGAGAAGATCGCGATCTACGCTCCCGAGGAGGGGCGGGTGGACATCGACACGGTCCAGGAGCTGACCGCCTCGGACGTCGAGGCCCGCGTTCACCAGCTTGCCGACGCGCTGCTGGCCGGCGACACCGCGCTTGCCCTCACGCTGGCGGAGGACCTGAGGGACAGGGGAACCGAGATGATGCACATCCTCTACGGGCTGCTCCGCAAGGTGCGTGACATGCGGCGCGTCTGGGCGATGCTGGAGGACGGCGCGTCCTCGCAGGAAGTCGCGGCTGCGTTGCGGGTCCCCCCGTTCATCGCGAAGAAGATCATGGCTCAGGCCCAGCGGGCGGACGGCGCGCGCCTGGAGCGCATCGCGGCGGCCCTGGCCGACCTCGACTATGCGGTGCGTGGAGGCGCCAACGTGGATGCCGGAACGGAGCTGACGCTGATGGTCGCGGGCGCCGAGCGAGAGGGCCGCTAGCCCTGGCCGGCGCCGGCCTTGATCCGCGCGGCGCGGGACTTCTTGCGCGCGGCGTTGTTGCGGTGCAGCGCACCGTGCTCGGCGGCCTTGTCGATCGTCGATACGAGCGCGCGGTGCTCGGCGTCGATCACCGTGGCGTCGCCGGCCTCGACCGCTCGCTCGAGGCGGCGGAAGTACGTCTTCACGGTCGACGTGCGCCTGCGGTTCTCCGTCCGCTCGCGCTCTGACCGCCGGATGCGTTTTTCTTGCGACGCGATGTTCGCCATGAGCACTGGGTCGCCGCGTCGGGGGAGCACCGCTCCCGGCGGCACGGCGGCGGCGAAGTATAGCGGCGCCCACCTCGCAGCCCGGCCGCTCGTAGCATCGTGACGCACGAGACCAGGGCCGGCTTGGAGCCGCACGCCGAGCCCACCGAGCCGCGCGCGGGACGGCTGGCGCTCTCGACGGCCTTCTTCTCCATCGCGACCGGCCTGTCGCGGATCGCGGGCCTCGTGCGAGAGATCGTGGCCGCGAGCTACTTCGGCGTGAAGGGCCCGATGAGCGCGTTCACGATCGCGTTCCAGGTTCCGAACCTGATCCGCAGCCTGTTCGCCGACGCCGCGCTGCAGGCAGCGTTCGTGCCGGTGTTCACCGAGCAGCTCGAGCATCGCGGTCGCAAGGAGGCGTTCCGGATCGCCTCCGCATTGGTGTTCGTTATCTCCGTGTCGCTCGGCGTCCTGACGGCGCTGTTCGTGCTGCTGGCGCCGGTGATCATGCCGCTGTTCGCGCCGGGCTTCGACGACGAGCTGACGGACCTCACGGTCAACCTCGCGCAGCTGATGTTCCCGATCGTGCTGCTGCTCGGCCTGTCGGGACTGGTCGTGGGGATCCTGAACAGCTTCGAGCACTTCGCGGTGCCCGCGATCGCGCCGCTGTTCTGGAACCTCGTGATCATTGCCACGCTGGTGGCGCTGACGCCCGCGTTCGAGGGCGACGACCGCATCTACGCATACGCGATCGGCATCCTGCTCGGCACGCTCGTGCAGCTGCTGCTGCCGCTGCCGTGGCTTCGCCGCACCGGCTTCCGGCTGGCACGCGACTTCAACTGGCGCGACGAGCGCGTGATGCGGGTGCTGAAGCTGATGCTCCCCGTGACGCTCGGGATCGGCCTGATCAACTTCAACCTGTCGGTGAACAGCATCTTCGCGACGCTGATCTCGGAGGAGGCGCCGGCCGCGATCGACAAGGCGTTTCGCATCTACATGCTGCCGCAGGGAGTGTTCGCCGTCGCCCTCGCGACCGTGCTCTTCCCGACGTTCTCGCGGCTCGCCACCCGCGGGGACATGGATGGACTGCGAGCAGTCCAGGGCAGCGGCACCCGGCAGATGCTGCTGCTCCTGGTGCCGGCGGCCGCGCTGATGCTCGTGCTGAGCGAGCCGATCACCCGGATCGTCTACCAGCGCGGCGAGTTCGACGCGGCGCAGACGGACATCGTGGCCGAGGCGCTGTTCTTCTTCTCGCTCTCGCTGCCGTTCGCCGGGGTGAACCTGATCCTGATCCGCACCTTCTTCAGCCTCCAGCTGCCGTGGCGACCGACCCAGATCGCGCTCGCCAACCTGGGCGTGAACGCCGGACTGGACGCGCTCCTCTACAAGCCGATGGGCGTCGGCGGCATCACGCTCGCCACGGCGATCGTCTCGCTGGTGACCTCCGTGGCGCTCGGCCTGGCGCTGCGCGGCCAACTGCGGGGCATCGACATGGCGCGCACGGTCCACGCGGGCACGCGCATCCTCGCTGCCGGTGCCCTGTGCGCCGCGGTCGCGCTCGGCGTGCGTGAGGCGCTCGTCGGGCTCGGTGGCAGCCTGCTGGAGCAGACCGCGCTCGTGGCGGTGGCCTCCGCCGCCGGGCTGGCGGTCTATGCCATGGTCGTGCTGGTGGCCAGGGTCGAGGAGGCCCGGCAGATCACCGCCCTCGTGCGCCAGCAGTGGGCGAGATTGCGGTAGCAGCCCACGCCTATCCTTGGGGAACATGGAAGAGATCCGCAACTTCTCGATCATCGCCCACATCGACCACGGCAAGTCGACGCTCGCCGACCGCATCCTCGAGCTGACGCACACCGTCGACCCGCTGAAGATGAGGGCTCAGGTGCTCGACTCGATGGACCTCGAGCGCGAGCGCGGAATCACGATCAAGGCCCAGGCCGTGCGCGTCCTGTACACGGCGCGGGACGGCAGGACCTACAAGCTGCACCTGATCGACACCCCGGGGCACGTGGACTTCAACTACGAGGTCTCCCGCTCGCTGGCCGCCTGCGAGGGAGGGCTGCTGGTGATCGACGCCGCGCAGGGCGTCGAGGCGCAGACAGTCGCGAACACCTACCTGGCGGTGGACGCCGGCCTCGAGCTGGTCCCCGTGATGAACAAGATCGACCTGCCCAGCGCCGAGCCGGACCGGGTGGCGCACGAGATCGGGGAGCTGATCGGCGAGCAGCCCGACGGAATCCTGCGGATCTCCGCCAAGACCGGCGAGGGGGTGGAGGAGGTGCTGGAGGCGCTCGTGCACCACGTCCCGCCTCCGGAGGGTGACCCGGACGCACCGTCGCGCGCGCTGATCTTCGACTCGGTCTTCGACCAGTACCGCGGCGTGATCGCCTATGTGCGGGTGGTTGACGGCCGCTTCAAGCTGGGCGAGGCGATCCGCGCGATGCAGGCCGGCACCCGCGCCGAGATCGACGACATCGGCTTCCGGTCGCCCGACATGGTCCAGACCGAAACGCTCGAGGCAGGCGAGGTCGGCTACATCATCACCGGCATCAAGGACGTGGCGAAGCTGCGCGTCGGCGACACCCTGACGACAGAGAGCCGGCCGGCGAACAAGCCGCTGGCCGGGTACAAGGAAGCTCGTCCGGTCGTGTTCTGCGGCCTCTACCCGGTCGACACGGACCAGTACGCGGACCTGCGCGACGCGCTCGAGAAGCTTTCGCTCAACGACGCGTCCCTGTCGTATGAGCCGGAGACCTCGCAGGCGCTCGGCTTCGGCTTCCGCTGCGGCTTCCTCGGGCTGCTGCACATGGACATCGTGCGGGAGCGGCTCGAGCGCGAGTACGACCTGGACCTGCTCGCGACCACGCCGAACGTCGAGTACCACGTGCGGATGATCGGGGGCGACATGCTCGAGGTGCACAGTCCCGCAGGCATGCCCGATCCCAACTACATGGAGGCGGTGGAGGAGCCCTACATCCGCGCCAGCATCATCACGCCGCCGGATTTCATCGGGAACATCATGGAGCTCTGCCAGGCACGCCGCGGCACCCACATCGACATGCACTACCTGTCCGAGCAGCGGGTGCAGCTTCGCTATGACCTGCCACTGGCCGAGATCGTGCTCGACTTCTACGACCAGCTCAAGTCGCGCACCCGTGGCTATGGGTCGCTCGACTACGAGCTGATCGGCTACCGCGAGTCCAACCTGGTGAAACTCGACATCATGCTCGCCGGCGACATCGTGGACGCGCTGTCGCTGGTCGTCCACAAGGACAAGGCGTACTACTCGGGCAAGGCGCTGGTGGAGCGGCTCCAGGAGAAGATCCCGCGCCAGCTCTACGAGGTGCCGATCCAGGCCGCCATCGGCTCACGGATCATCGCGCGCGAGACCGTGAAGCCGGTGCGCAAGGACGTGATCGCGAAGTGCTACGGCGGCGACGTGACGCGGAAGCGCAAGCTGCTCGAGAAGCAGAAGGCCGGCAAGAAGCGCATGAAGCAGGTGGGCCAGATCGAGGTCCCCCAGGAGGCGTTCCTGGCCGTGCTGGAGCTCGACGGGAAGAAGTAAGCGGCGCCGGCTGCGCGACGGCTGTAGGGTTCCGGCGCGGAGGGGCTGGTGAGGAGCAGAGTTCCGGTATTGATCGTGATGGCAGGCCTGGTCGCCGCCGGCTGGGCGCCGGCCGCACCCGCGGCCGACCGGCTGATCACGCGTGATTCGACCGCGGCGAACGTGACCGCCCACGGCGGCAGCGCCAACGTCGTGTGGGCGCGGGTCGGGAGCGACGGCCGCTCGCGCCTCGTGCAGCGGATCCGGAGGCGCAACCGCGACCTGCCCGTGCGGCCCAAGGCGGGCCTGTTCGACCCCGATGTCGGCACAAGTCCGCGGGGCAACCGCGTGATCGTCTACACGCGCTGCGCCGGCCTGTCCGGGAGGAACTGCGACGTGTGGCAGTACGACGACTTCGACCGCAGGGAGCGCAAGGTGCGGGGCGCGTCGTCGGCCCGCTGCTCGGAGTTCGCTCCCTCGGTCTGGATCCGGACGGTGGCCTTCGCGCGGACGGGACCGGCCGCGTGCAACGGGCTCTACGTCGCGCGCCGCGGCCGCGTCAGGAAGCTGGACGACCGTGTGCCGGCCGAGACCGACCTGCGCGCCCACCGGGTGGCCTACATGTACGTCCCGCCGGGCGACACGTCGCGCACGTTCCTCCGCGTCCGGGGGGCGAGGGGCGGCAGGTCCCGCGTCGTCGTGACCGGGTTCGCGGCCGAGGGGGAGAGCTACCGCGTCACGAACCCGATCATGGACAGCCGCCACGTCTACTGGCTCCAGCAGGACCAGGTGCGCAACGAGTTCTTCGCCGGGCGGGGGCTCGCGCCGCGGCGCTCGGTGCTCGAGTTCACGAGCCGGCTGTTCCCGGGCATGGTCGACTCGATCGCGGTGGCCCGGGCCGGGATCTTCTACACGAACGGGCATGGTCTCTACGTCGCGACCGACCCGCCCGCGACATTTGCGGCCAGGGACTGACGTAGAATCGCCGGCGTCCACGACCCGGAGGATGAGTTGGCAGACGACCCCGTCGGCAAGAGGTACCCGCTTTTCGAGTACGAGGTGGGGCGGGAGAAGATCCGCGAGTACGCGTACGCGGTCGGCGAGTCCAGCCCGGTGCACCATGACCCCGAGGCCGCTCGCGCGGCGGGCTTTCGCGGCATCGTCGCACCGCCGATGTTCTGCGTCGTCTACTCCGCGGGGGCGATGGGGCCGGCGGTGCTCGACCCGGAGGTCGGCATCAACCTGATGATGATGGTGCACGGCTCGCAGGAGTTCGAGTGGTTCGAGCCGGTGGTCGCCGGCGACACGATCACCACCGAGGTCGTCGTCAAGGACGTGTTCGACAAGAACGGGATGAAGTTCTACGTGTGGGAGTCGGAGTCGCGGAACCAGGAAGGACAGCCCACCGTGAAGGGCACCTGGACGAACATCGTGAGGGGAGGCTGATGGCCGAGAACGGACAGCGGAAGCTGGAGCCCGGCACGGAGGTGCCGGAGCTGACCGTCACGCCGGACAAGTACGTGCCGCACCGCTACGCGGGCGCGTCGGGGGACTTCAACCCGATCCACATCGACCCGGAGTTCGCGAAGGCGGTCGGCCTGCCGGGGAACATCCTGCACGGCCTGTACTCCATGGCGCAGGTGGCCCGCGCGGCGACCCAGGCCGGAGGCGGCGATCCGCGAGCGCTGAAGCGCCTGTCGGTCCAGTTCCGCGGCATGGGCCGGCCGGAGGTGGAGATCCGGGTCACCGGCACCGTCCGCGAGGAGCGCGAAGGCCGCGTGATCGTCGATACCGTGGCAGAGCAGGACGGCAATCAGATCGTCCGCAACGCGGAGGCGGAGCTGGAGGTGTAGCCGGGGTTAGGCTTTCCCGCCTCCGACCGCCCGAAAGTGGGCTCCTACAATTCACCCATGCTGAGCGAGCGACAGCAGATGCTGCTCCGGCGACTGGTGGAGGCCCACGTCGAGATCGGGCAGCCCGTGGGGTCGAAGTGGCTGTCCGAGCGGGCGGACGTGCGCTGGAGCCCGTCGACGATCCGCTACGAGCTGGCCGCCCTCGAGGAGCTCGGCTACCTGAACCATCCCTACACCTCCGCCGGCAGGGTGCCGACCGATGCCGGCTACCGCCAGTATGCGGACTCGGTGCTGCGCGAGTCGCCGCTGCCCGCGCCGAGCAAGCGGTTCGACCTCGAGCTCTCGAGCATGCGCCGCGAGGTGGACGAGGCGATGCGGGTCACGACCTCGACGTTGTCGCAGGTGACCGACCTGCTGGCGGCCGTGTCGGCGCCGCCGCTGCACACCGCCACGATCAAGCATGTCGAGGTGTTGCTGCTCCAGCCGCAGATCGCGCTCGTGGTCGTGATCACCTCGACCGGTGCCGTCACGAAGCGGGCCTTCACCTTCGACGAGCCGGTTGACGCGGGGCTTGCCGACTGGGCCGCGAGCTATCTCAACGAGCGGCTCGGCGGCACGGACCTGGGCGCGCTCACCTTGCGCAGCAGGCTCATCAGTCCCGAGTTGTCCAAACGCGAGCAGACCTTCCTGGAAGCGGTCGCGCCCGCCTTCTCAGGTCTTGCCGACACCGTGGAGGACACGCTTTACGTGGACGGCGCCGCTCGTCTGCTGGAGGGCAAGGGCTTTGACGACATCTCCGCGATGAACGACGTGATCCGGGCGCTCGAGCACCGCGTGACCCTCCTGTCGGTGCTGCGCTCGGCGCTGAACGAACCGACCGTCTACCTGCGGATCGGGACCGAGAACTCGGAGCCCGAGCTGCGCTCCGCGAGCGTCGTGGCGGCGAACTACGGGTTCGGTCACCGCACGCTGGGCGCCGTGAGCGTGATCGGCCCGGTGCGGATGGACTACCGGCGCGCGATCCGTTCCGTGCGCTCCGCCGCGCGCGCCCTGAGCGAGTTCGTCGAGGAGGTCTACGACTGACCGTTCGCGCCCTCACCTCCTCCACCCGGCCGATCTAGCCATGCCGCACGACTACTACGAGCTGCTCGGGGTCGGCCGCGAGGCGACGGACGACGAGATCAAGAAGGCGTTTCGCCGCCTGGCCCGCGAGCTGCATCCCGACATCAACAGACACGATCCCGCCGCGGAGGACAAGTTCAAGGAGATGGCGGAGGCGTACGAGGTGCTGAGCGACCGGGAGCGGCGCACGATCTACGACCGCTACGGCCACGAGGGTCTGCGCACCGGCGGCTACGAGCCCAGCTTCGGGGCATTCGGCAACATCGGCGACATCTTCGAGGCCTTCTTCGGGGGCGGCGACCTCGGTTCGATGTTCGGTGGCCGCGGACGCGCCGGCCCCCAGCGGGGGCGTGACGTCGCCGTCCGGGTGTCGCTCTCGCTTGAGGAGGTGCTGACCGGCACCACCCGGCAGGTCGAGGTCCAGGTGGTCGAGCCGTGCTCGCGCTGCCACGGCAACGGCGCCGAGCCGGGCACGCCGATCGAGACCTGCCCGCGCTGCGAGGGCGCCGGTCAGCTGCAGTCCGTCGCCCAGACCGTGTTCGGCCAGGTCGTCCGCACACACGCCTGCGACCGCTGCCGCGGCGACGGGCGCGTGGCGCAGACCCCCTGCGAGCAATGCCGCGGCAGTGGCCACGAGGAGCAGTCCCGCACGCTCACCGTCGACCTGCCGGCCGGCATCGACAGCGGACAGCGCGTGCGCGTGTCAGGGCGCGGCCACGCCGGCGAGCCGGGCGCCCCGGCGGGTGACCTGCACGTGCTGGTGGAGGTCGCCGAGGATCCCCGCTTCGAGCGCCACGGCGAGGACCTCGTCACGCGGCTGGACGTGCCGTTCACCGACGCCGCGCTGGGGGGATCGCTGCGCGTGCCGACCCTCGCGGGCGACGAAGACGTGGAGATCGCGCCCGGCACGCAGCCGGGGACGGTGCTGCGGCTGCGTGAGCGGGGGCTGCCGTCCCTGCGCGGGCGCCGGCGCGGCGACCTGCACGTGGTCATGAACGTCCTGATCCCGAGCAACCTCAGCGAGGAGCAGCGCGACCTGCTGCGCCGCTTCGCGGACTCGGCGAACGGCGACACGTATGACTCACGGCCGGAGGGCCTGTTCGACCGCATCCGCCAGGCGTTTCGCGGTTGATCCGGCTCGCGGTTCGCTGCCCGGCCGAGCGGGCTGAAGGTGTGCTGGCCGAGCTGCTCGTGGTGGCGCCCGGCGGCGTCGAGCAGGTCGACTCCCCGGACGGCATCGAGGGAGTCGTGGAGTACGCCGTCTACGGGGCGCGCGGCGAGCTGCCCGAGCTGGCCGAGCTCGACGCCGTGGCCGGGGCGGGCCGCGTCGAGGTTCGCTCGGAGGAGGTCCCGGACGACTGGGCCGAGCGGTGGAGGCGGTTCTACTTCCCCGTATTGATCGCCGGACGGCTGTACGTGCGTCCTCCCTGGGAGGAGGCGGCGCACCGCGGCGGGGTGGAGGAGGTCGTGATCGACCCGGGTGGGGCGTTCGGCACCGGCACGCACCCGACCACCCGCATGTGCCTGGAGCTGCTGCTCGAGGCGGGCGGGCGCGGGTCGTTCTGCGATCTCGGCTGCGGCTCCGGCGTGCTGGCGATCGCCGCGGCAAAGCTCGGGTTCGAGCCGGTGCGCGGAGTGGACGCGGACCAGGCGGCGCTCGACGAGACTCGCCGCAACGCGCGCGCGAACGGGGTGGAGGTCGAGGTGCGTCATGTCGACCTGCGCCGGGAGGCGGCGCCGGTGGCCCGCGCCGTCGCCGCGAACCTGACCGCCGGCCTGTGCGAGGCGGTGGCCCGGTCGTGGGCCGAGCGTGGCGAACGGCCCGGCAGCGCGATCGTGTCGGGGTTCCTGCGCGAGGAGGCCGACCGGGTTGCGGAGGCGCTGGCGCTGGCGGGTCTCGAGGAGCGCCGTCGCGTCGTCGGCGGCGAGTGGGCCGCGTTGCTGGCGTTCTGACCAATCGGGGCGGCGGCGCGCCTATATTCCGCGGCGTGACCACGTTCCACGTCAAGTTCCTCGGCTGCAAGGTGTCCCAGGCCGATGCGATGCAGGCGCGGGCCGCGCTCCTGGAGGCCGGTCACCAGGAGGCGCCCGAGGCCGAGGCCGACCTGCAGGTCGTCAACACGTGCTGCATCACGCGCGAAGCCGAGGCCAAGTCGCGCCAGTCGGTGCGGCGCTCGTTACAGGTGCCGGCGGCCGGCGGGTCCGGCCGCGGGGTCGCGGGCGGGACGCGGCGGGTGGTCGTGACGGGCTGCGCGGCGAACCTGAACGCGGCCCAGTTCGACGAGATCGCGCCGGAGGTGACGGCGCTGGTAGGGACGGCGGAGGACGTCGCGCACCAGGTGGCCGGCACCGCGGGCCCCGGCTGCATCGACCTCGGCGCGGAGGCCGCGCCCGGTTCGCCGCTGTCGCTGGGCCGCACCAGGGGGTTCGTGAAGGTCCAGGACGGCTGCGACTGCCACTGCTCCTACTGCATCATCCCCAAGGTCCGCGGCGGCGCCCGCTCGCGGCCGGGGAGCGCCGTGCTGCGCGAGGCCCGCCGCCGCGTCGAGCAGGGCCAGCCCGAGATGGTGATGACCGGGATCTCCGTGGGCGACTACCGTGACCCCGAGCGCGGCCTCGAGCTCGGCGACCTGATGCGAGCAGTGGCTGCCGTCGACGGCGTCGAGCGCGTGCGGCTCTCGTCGATGGAGGTCATCCACGTGCGGGACTCGCTGCTCGACGCGCTGGCGGACGACGAGCGCATCTGCCCGCACCTGCACGTGCCGCTCCAGTCGGGTGACGACGCGGTGCTGGCCTCGATGGGGCGCAACTACGACTCCGCCGGCTACCTCGCCGCGGTCGCGCGACTGCGCGAGCGCGTGCCGCACGTGAACCTGACGACCGACGTGATCGTCGGCTATCCGACCGAGGACGAGGCAGCGTTCGAGCGCACGCTCGAGGTGGTGCGTGAGGCCGGCATCACCCGCGTGCACACGTTCAGCTTCTCGGCCCGGCCCGGCACGGAGGCCGACCGGCTCGGCGACCCGGTCCCGCCCGGGGAGAAGAAGCGCCGCAGCCGCGCGCTGCGCGGCCTGTCGGAGGCGCTGTCACGCCGCCACCGGGCGACGAAGCTGGGCGCGATCGAAGATGTGCTCGTCGACAAGGTGGCCGACGAGCAGGTGTCCGGGTACAGCCGCGACTACACGCGCTACTACCTGCCGGGCGGCGCCGGGCGAGCGGGTGAGACGCTCCGCGCGGGCGCCACCGACCTCTACTCGGACGGCCTCGCCGCTCGCATCACATAGAGCATCCCGGACGAGAACAGCGACGGCATGCGCCGCCCGAGCCCGAGCGCCGCCACGGGTCGCGTGGGGCGCTCGGCGACGATCTCGAGCCCCAGGTGGTCGGCCCACTCACGGAAGTCACGCACGGTCCACTGGCGCAGGTGCTCGCGTACGTGGTGGACGAGGTTCGTGTTCGGCCCGCGCCCGATCAGCAGCCGCAGGCGGCTCTCGACGAACCCGAGGTTGGGAACGCTCACGATCAGGTACCGGCGGGAAGCTGCGGCGGCCTTGCGCACAACCGCCTCTGCGTCCGGCACGTGCTCGACGACCTCGAGCGCGGTCACCACGTCGTAGCCGCCCGGCAC
>JBOGZM010000455.1:0-3500 GCA_050697255.1 Solirubrobacterales bacterium | reverse complement strand
TTCATGATCGGCACCGACGTCGAGCGCCAGGGGATCATCCGCCACGGGGCGAAGATGGTCAGCGCGGTCGCCGAGGCGACCGTGCCGAAGATCTCGGTGGTGGTACGCAAGTGCTATGGCGCCGGGCTGTACGCGATGGCGGGGCCGGCGTTCGAGCCCGACTGCTGCCTCGCGTTGCCGACCGCGCAGATCGCGGTGATGGGCCCGGAGGCGGCGATCAACGCCGTCTTCTACAACCAGATCCAGGCGATCGAGGACGCGGAGGAGCGAGAGCGTTTCGTGCGCGAGAAGCGGGAGGAGTACGCAGCCGACATCGACATCCTGCACCTCGCGGCCGAGCTCGTCGTGGACGCGGTGATCGAGCCCGACTCGCTCCGTCCCGAGCTGGCCCGCCGCTTCGCTCTGTACGAGGGCAAGGAGCGCGAGTTCACGAAGCGCCGGAACCCCGTCACGCCGGTCTAGCCGAGCGCCGCCGCGGCGAGATTGCTTCCCCCAGTTTGCAGGGTGGAAGAAAAATTGCAGCTATGGGGTATAAAGGAATCCGGCAGGATTGCCGATATAAGGACACATCCGGCAAGCACGCCGGATGCTGCGAATCCACAGACGACGGGCGAACTCCCATTTCCTCATAAAGACTGGGAGGTCCTCCGTGACGCGAAAGCGCCCCGCTGGCCAAGACGGGGCGTTTTCGCGTCCGGAGCCGGTTAGCGCGTGCGGTCGGCGATCGTCGCGGGCGCGAGCGCGCCAAGCTTCGACATCGCGCGCAGGCCGAACGACGCCACGTCGATCTCAGCGGCGTTGCGCTCGATCGCGCGGACGACCGCATTGCCGACGTTCCGGGGGGACGACGTGCCGATCAGGGGAGGCGGCTTCGCACCGCCGCGGGCAAACATGCCTGCTTCGCGCACGGGCCCCGGAGTGACCAGGGACACGCCGACGTGCTTGCGCTTCATCTGGGCGCGGAGGACGTGCGCGAACCCGCGCAGGCCGAACTTCGTCGCGGTGTAGATCGAGCTCTCGCCGGCGGAGGGCACCTTGCCGGCAAACGACGCCACGAACACGAGCTGTCCCCGGCCCCGCTCGACCATCCCGGGGGCGAGTCTGCGCGCCAGCGCGATCGGAGCGCGCAGGTTCACCTCCAGCACCCGGTCGATCTCCTCCTGGTCCAGCTTCAGCAGCGTGCCGGAGCCGGGCAGGCCCGCGTTCGCGACCAGCACGTCGACGCCACCGACCGCATCCGCGAGGCGCTCAACCGCCGCCCGGTCGGAGAGGTCCGCGGGCACCGTCTCGGCGCCCAGCTCCAGCGCCAGTGTCTCGAGCGCGCCCGCGCGGCGCCCGCTCAGCACGAGCTGCGCGCCCCGCTCCGCGAGGGCCCGCGCGATCGCCTCTCCGAGGCCGCCGGTGGCGCCGGTCAGCAGGACCCGTGCTCCATTCAGCTCCATGGCGTCGCATCATCGCAACGCCGCCATAGAATCGTCGCCCGATGGCTGAAGTTGCCTGGCGGCCCACCCCCGAATACATCGAGAACGCGAACGTGAGGCGCTTCATGCGCCGCCACGGCATCGACTCGATCGACGAGTTCCGGCGGGGCTCGGTGGAGGACATGGAGTGGTTCTGGGACGCGATCGTGCAGGACATGGGCGTCGAGTTCACGACGCCGTACGAGCGGGTGCTGGACAGCTCGGGCGGGATTGCGTGGTCCAAGTGGTTCGTGGGCGGGCACGTGAACCTGACGCACAACTGCGTCGACCGGCACGCGCTCGGCGACCGGGCAGACCGCGTCGCGATCATCTCCGAGCGCGAGGACGGCGGCGTGGAATCGCTCACGTACGCCGAGCTGAAGCGCAAGGTTGACCTGATCGCCAGTGGGCTGCGGGATCTCGGCATCGGCAAGGGAGACCCCGTGGCGGTGTTCATGCCGATGGTCGCCGAGGCGGTGATCGCCGCCTACGCGATCGCGAAGATCGGCGCGATCTACATGCCGATCTTCTCCGGCTTCGCCGCCCCCGCCGTGGCGGCACGACTTCAGGACGCCGAAGCGAAGGCGGTGATCACGGCTGACGGCGGGCTTCGCCGCGGGTCGGCGGCGCTGATGAAGCCCGTTGTCGACAAAGCCCTGGCGGAGTCACCATCCGTGAAGCACGTGATCGTCCATCGGCGCCTCGGCGCGGACGTCCGCATGGAGCCGGGTCGCGACCTGACATGGGGTGAGTGCGAGCAGGGCGGGGGGCACCTCGGGCACTTCGATCGCGAGGACACCGGGTCCGAGGACCTGCTGATGATCGCGTACACGTCCGGCACCACCGGGCGGCCGAAGGGAGCCGTCCACGTGCACGGCGGCTTCCTGGTCAAGATGGCCTCGGAGGCCTTCTACCAGGCCGATCTTCACCCCGACGACACCCTCTACTGGGTCACCGACATGGGCTGGATCATGGTGCCGTGGGAGAAGGTGGGCGCCGGCAGCAACGGCGCCACGCTGGTGATGTACGAGGGCGCCCCGGACTGGCCGCAGCCGGACCGCGTGTGGGCTTCGGTCGAGAACCACCGCGTGAACGTGCTGGGCGTGTCCCCGACGCTGATCCGGGCGCTGCGCACGGCCGGGGACGAGCACCCGGCGAGACACGACCTCTCGAGCCTGCGCGTGTTCGGATCCACCGGCGAGCCGTGGAACCCGGAGCCCTACAAGTGGCTATCCGAGGTGGTCGGTGGCGGGCGCCTGCCGATCATCAACATCTCCGGCGGCACCGAGGTCGGCGCCTGCTTCCTGACTCCGTACCCGGTCGAGGAGCTGAAGGTGTGCTCGCTGGGCGGGGCGTCGCACGGCATGGACGTCGACGTGTTCGATGCCGACGGCAACCCGGTGCGCGGCGAGGTCGGGGAGCTGGTCTGCAAGCAGCCCTGGCCGGGAATGACCCGCGGGATCTGGCGCGATCCGGACCGCTACATGGAGACGTACTGGTCCATGTACCCCGACGTCTGGCGCCACGGCGACTGGGCGCTGATCGACGAGGACGGCGACTGGTACCTCCTGGGCCGCTCCGACGACACGATCAACGTGGCGGGCAAGCGGCTGGGCCCGGCGGAGGTGGAGTCGGTGCTGGTGTCGCACCCAGCGGTGGTGGAGTCGGCGGTCGTCGGCGTTCCAGACGAGACCAAGGGCGAGGCGATCTGGTGCTTCTGCGTGGTGGCCGACGGGGCGGGGGAGGACACGGCCCAGGAGCTGCGCGAGCTGGTGGCGCGCGAGCTGGGCCGCCCGTTCAAGCCGTCGCGCGTCGTGTTCGTCGAGGCGCTGCCGAAGACGCGCTCGGCCAAGATCCTGCGGCGGGCCGTGCGTGCAGTTGCGGTGGGCGACGACCCCGGTGACATGTCCTCCGCCGAGAACCCGCAGGCGCTCGACGACATCCGCGCCGCGCTGGCCTGACGCGCTCCTAGGACGCGGTCGTGCGCGGCCGGCGCTCGGCGGCGAGCGCCTCGTCGACCAGCCGCACGAGGCGCTCGAC
>JBOGZM010000454.1:0-2381 GCA_050697255.1 Solirubrobacterales bacterium | reverse complement strand
CCCCGGCGGCGAGCGCGAGCGTGGCGAGCGTCGCCAGCATCCTGATCAGGCCATTCCCCATCCTTCTCCTCCGCAACGAGCGGACCCTATCCGAACCAGACCGAGTGGCGGCGGCCGAGCATCTCGTTGAGCGAGTCCTGGATGCGGGCGCGGATGTCGTCCGCCACCTGTTGCACGAACGCGACGTCGTCGGCCGCCTCCGGCCCGTAGCGCTCGAAGCGCACCGGCTCGAGGAACCTGATGCGGAACTTCGCCGGCAGGTACATCGCGCCGGCCAGCAATCCGAAGTGCGGGAAGGCGTGGTTGACGGGGAAGTAGATCAGCCCGGTGAGCCGCTGCAGGAGTGGCACATGGGCGAAGATCGGCATCGCCTCCTCGGCGCCCATCACGGCCACCGGCACGATCGGTACTCCCGCCCGGATCGCGGTCTTCACGAAACCGCCGCGGCCGAAGCGCCGCAGCTTGTAGCGCTGCCAGAAGAGCTTGCGGGATCCCTTCTGGCCTTCCGGGAACACGAGCACCATGCGGCCCTCGTCGTGCAGCAACCGGTGCGCGTTGGCGGGATGCGCGGCGACCATGCCGATCTTGTTGGCCAGCATCCCGACCCCGGGGTACCCCTTGAACCAGTGCTCGCCCAGCATGTACAGGGGGCGCGGGTTCGGGTGCTCGTTGCGGATCGCCTGCATGATCATCGGCGCATCCGGAGGCAGCGCACCGGAGTGGTTCGAGGCCACCAGGGCGCCCCCCGCCGTCGGGACGTGCTCGATGCCCTCGACCTCGACTCTGAACCAGTAGCGGTAGTAGAAGTTGAGCACCGGCTCCATCAGCTGGAACACCCGCTCGGAGCGCCCCCAGTCGTCGACCTGGCGCTCAGAGTCCGGAGGGGCGATCAGACCTGTCAGCTCGCGCAGCTGCTGTGGCTCCGGCGTCTCCGCGCCGGGAAGCCGGTAGACGTCCGCGTGATGGTCGTAGGCGGCAGCCGGGTGGCGTGGTTCTTCCGCGCCGGCCTCGGCCGCGATCGGCCCCCCGAGCAGCGGGCTGTCCGCACTCAGGGTGCGCTTGCGCTCTCGGTGGGTTGCGCGCCGACCCTCCATCGCCCGGATTCTGTCAGAGCGCGGGCGCCCGGGCGAGCGCCGCTAGGTCGGGTGGAAGGGAAGCTCCACGACGGCGGCGCTCACCCCCGCGCCGACGAGCACCTCGTCCCCCTCTTCGACCTCGCGCCGCACGATCGCGAGCCCGATCGGGCCCAGGCGCGGTGACGTGACGCTGGATGTGAGGCTGCCCACCTCCTTGTCGCCGGACCGGATCGGCTGCCCCGGCGAGACGGGCGCCGACAGGCGAAGCCCGCGCAGCCGCCGGTTGGGGCGCCCGCGGTGGTACATCCGGGCGACCGGCTCCTGCCCGACGTAGCACCCCTTGGTGAAGCTGACCGCGCGTTCGACGATGCCCGCCTCGCCGGGGAGGTTGTCGGGCCCCATGTCGATGCCGTGGAGCGGGACCCCGCGCTCGACCCTCAGCACCTCGGCCGCCTCATCGCCAATGCTTTGCGCCCCGGCCTCCAGCAACGCGGCGCTCAGGCGGCCGGCGGCCTCCGTGGGCGCAAACAGGTCGACTCCGGCGCCTGTGACCGCCACCCTGATCGTGACGTTCCCCACGTGGCCGTCCACCCAGTCGTGCTCTGTGGCCGGGATGACGGCGCCCGTCGCGCGGGCGGCCACCGCGCCCGCTGCGGGGCCGAGCAGCGAGAGGATCGCGCGCTCGGTCGTGCGATCCGAGACCTCCACCTGGCGCCCGATCTTGTGCATGCGCAGGTGACGGAGCACGGTGTGGAGCGGCTGCGGCTCCGTGTCCAGCCACAGCTCCCCGGCGCCCGCCGACAGGATTCGCACGTCGGCCAGGATGTGGGCCTTCGGGTCGAGCAGCGCGGCGTAGCAGCCCTCACCCGGGGCCAGCCCCACCACGTCGTTGGTGACCTGACCCTGGAGAAACTCGGCCGCGTCCGGCCCGGCCACGTCCAGCTTGCCGCGCGCGGAGCGGTCCAGCAGCCCGGCCCCTCCGGTGATCGCGGCGTAGTCGCGTTCCAATGCTGGCGCCGTGCCGGTCTCCATGGGTTCAAATGGTAGGCCCCGGGCCCTCGATACCCTTCCCGCGTGGGCCTGGCAGACACCTTCACGACCATCGTGGACTCGCTGCCGCGCGACTGGACCGACCTCGAGCTCGACCTGCGCATCGCCGACGAGAGCCGGTACGTCGAGGCGGCGGTGATCGTGGCGCAGTGCAACGGGCAACCGTACTCGCGCCACGAGTGGCACTGGAGGCTGCTGGTCGCGCACGAGTTCGGGCACGCGGCCGCGGCGCAGACCGTCCACGCCGTCCTGGCC
>JBOGZM010000453.1:0-11377 GCA_050697255.1 Solirubrobacterales bacterium | reverse complement strand
CCAATGTGATGGCCGTGCCCGCGGTCCGGCGCCTGC
This sequence comes from Solirubrobacterales bacterium, assembly GCA_050697255.1. Lineage (GTDB taxonomy): Bacteria > Actinomycetota > Thermoleophilia > Solirubrobacterales > JBBDJG01 > CAVSXO01. Next base: position 11,341 of record JBOGZM010000453.1, on the reverse strand, counting down.
ACGCTCCGGTCGAGCGACTCGACGTGATGGCGGCGGGACGTGACCTCGACCCGCCTGCGGGCCCGTCATATCCCTACGCGGTGCAGACGCTGGTCGACGAGTTGACGCTGCGCCCGGTGGTCGTGGAGGCGGGCGACCCCGCCGAGATCGAGCCGCTGAGCGACGGGGGAATCGTGGACTTCGGCGAGCCGATCGGCGCCGCGCCGACCATCCACACGCTCCACTCGGAGCTGCGCACGTTCCCGCAGAGCTTCGGCTGCCGGGGGGCGAGCTTCCGCCTCTCGCTCGCGCCCGCCGTGCTCGACCGGGTGCGCGAGCTGGCGTCCGCGCCTCCCGACCGGGTCGCGGCCGCAGCAGCGGAGGCCTCTCCCCCCTCCTCCAGCACCCTCTCGGTGCACGTGGTCGACGCTTACAGCAGGGGGGCCAGGGTCAGGGTGCGCGCCGTGACCGAGCCTGTCCGCGAATGGGGGCTCGGAGGCGGGGTCGTCTCCACCGGTGCTCCCGCAGCCGCAGCGGTGCGGCTGCTGGCGCGGGGCCGGATCGAGGCGCGCGGCGCGCATCCACCCGAACGCTGCATCCAGCCCGAGGACCTGTTCCCGGAGCTGGAGCGGCGGGGCACCCGCTTCGAGGTCACCGTCGAGACCGGAGTGGCGGCGTGAAGGTCGGGGTTCCAACCGAGGTAAAGCGCGACGAGTATCGCGTCGCGCTCACGCCGGCGGGCGTGAGGGAGCTGCGCGAGCACGGCCACGAGGTGCTGATCGAGTCGGGCGCGGGTGAGGGCAGCTCGATCGGGGACAGCGCGTACGCCGCGCAGGGCGCCCGGATCGTCCCCGACGCGGCGAGCGTGTTCGCCGAGGCCGGCATCGTGCTGAAGGTGAAGGAGCCTCAGCCGGAAGAGGCATCGATGCTGCGCCCGGGGCAGATCCTCTTCACCTACCTGCACCTCGCGGCGGACGGGGAGCTCACGCGTCGGCTCTGCGAGTCCGGCGCCACGTGCGTCGCCTACGAGACCGTCGAGGACACACACGGTCGCCTGCCGCTGCTGGCGCCGATGAGCGAGATCGCCGGGAAGCTGTCCACCCAGGCCGGCGCTTTCATGCTGGAGAAGCCCTTCGGGGGCCGCGGCATCCTGCTCGGCGGAGTGCCCGGCGTTGCGGCCGCGACCGTGGTGATCATCGGCGGCGGCGTGGTGGGCATGAACGCCGCCTTCATCGCCGTCGGCATGGAAGCCGAGGTGTTCGTGTTCGACAAGTCGATCGACCGGCTGCGGGAGCTCGACGTCGCGCTGTCGGGAACGGTGTCGACCGTGTACTCGTCGACGCTGGCGATCGAGGAGATGCTGCCACGTGCGGACCTCGTGATCGGCGCGGTGCTGGTCCACGGCGCCCGCGCGCCGCGCGTGGTGCGCCGCGAGCAGCTCGAGCTGATGAAGCGCGGGGCGGTGCTCGTCGACGTGTCGATCGACCAGGGTGGCAGCTTCGAGACGTCCCGGCCCACGACTCACAGCGACCCGACCTACGTGGTCGACGGCGTGCTGCATTACTGCGTCGCGAACATGCCGGGGGCCGTCCCGATCACATCCACCTCCGCGCTCACGAACGCGACGCTTCCCTACGTGCTCGCGCTCGCAGACCATGACCTGAGCGCGGTCGAGCGCGACCCGGGACTGCGCCTCGGCGTGAACGTCGCGGGCGGACACGTGACCCACGCCGCCGTCGCACAGAGCCTTGACGTGCCACTGATGCCCGTCGACGAAGCGATCGGCGGGGCTGTACCAGGACTGGCCTAACTCAGAGCTTCGAACCCAGAAGGAGAAGAACCGATGGCGACCGTCGCGCAGACCACCGAGATCGAGAACTTCATCGACGGCGAGCGGCATCCCGCTGCGGACGGGGCGAGCGAGCCGATCCTGAACCCCGCCACCGGCGAGCAGATCGCGACCGCGCCGCTGTCGGGCGAGGACGACGTCGACGCGGCGGTGCAGGCCGCCAAGCGCGCCTTCCCCGAGTGGTCCGAGACACCCCCCGGCGAGCGTGCCCTGGCGCTGCTGCGGCTCGCGGACACGCTCGAGGAGCACGGCGAGGAGCTGAGCCGGCTGGAGTCGCAGAACGTCGGCAAGCCGATCGAGGCGATGCGCGAGGAGATCCCGTTCCTGGTCGACAACCTGCGCTTCTTCGCCGGCGCGGCCCGCACCCTACAGGGTCAGGCGGCAGGCGAGTACATGCGCGGCTACACCTCGATGGTGCGGCGCGAGCCCGTCGGGGTCGTGGGTCAGGTGGCGCCGTGGAACTACCCGCTGATGATGGCGGTGTGGAAGATCGGCCCCGCGCTGGCGGCGGGGAACACGGTCGTCCTGAAGCCCTCCGAGCAGACGCCGATGACGGGTGCCCGCCTGGCCGAGCTGGCCGCCGAGCACTTCCCCAACGGCGTCCTGAACGTGATCTTCGGCCACGGCGAGCCCGCGGGGGCAGGGATCGTCCGCCACCCCGACGTGGCGATGGTCTCGCTGACGGGCGATGTCGCGACCGGCAAGGAGGTCGCGCGCGCAGCCGCCGACTTGCTGAAGCGCGTGCACCTCGAGCTGGGCGGGAAGGCCCCCGTGGTCGTGTTCGACGACGCCGACCTCGAGGCGGTCGTCGAGGGCGTCAAGGTGGCGGGTTACTTCAACGCAGGCCAGGACTGCACCGCGGCGACGCGCGTGCTGGCCGGACCGAAGGTGCACGACGCCTTCGTCTCCGGCCTGGGGGAGGCGGCCGGATCCCTGAAGATGGGCGACCCCAGCGACGAGAGCACCGAGCTGGGCCCGGTGGTGTCCGAGGAGCAGCGGCAGCGCGTGACCGGTTTCCTGGAGCGCGCGCCCGGCCACGCGCAGACGGTCGTGGGCGGCAAGGCCCCCTCAGGTCCCGGCTACTTCGTCGAGCCGACCGTCGTGGCGGGGCTCGAGCAGGGCGACGAGATGATCCAGCGCGAGGTGTTCGGGCCGGTCGTCACGGTGCAGCGCTTCTCGTCCGAGGACGAGGCGATCGAGTGGGCGAACGGCGTCGACTACGGGCTCTCGGCCAGCGTCTGGACCCGCGACGCGGGCCGCGCGCTGGACGCCGCACGGCGGCTGCGATTTGGAACCGTGTGGGTCAACGACCACATCCCGATCGTGTCCGAGATGCCCCACGGGGGTTTCAAGCAGTCGGGCTACGGCAAGGACATGTCGGTCTACTCGCTCGAGGACTACACGGAGATCAAGCACGTGATGGTGAACCTGAGCCACTAGGGGGTTGATTCCGAATCGATGACCGCAGGGGGCGAAGTGCCGGCCGGGCTCATCGATCTCGGCGATGACGGCGTGGCCGCGAGCGGCGCGGTCGGCGCAACCCGCCTCAATTCGCCCCAGCGAAGGTTCGCAGCGTCATCCGTGGGTGCGGGGGAGTTTGGAATCAATCGTCTAGGTGTCGGGAGTAGAGGTCCCCCGCGACGGGTAACAAAATGGCAGCCACTGCCAGTTGGTGAAAGACGATTCACCTTCGACACCGCCCGACCAGATGCCACAGCTGACAGAGGAGGCCGAATGAGCAACGAGATCGACCGGCGTTACAGAAACCGCAGGCCCCGCCGGCGGCCACAGCAGCCCAAGCAACCCACCCGGCTGAGCGACGCGGCGGCCGCCGCCGAGCGGGCCTCCGCCGGGATTGGAACCGGCGACTTCGAGCCGACCGACTGGCTCTTCGGCAGCTCGCTGCGGAAGAGCAAGTCCGGCCGGTAGATGCAGATCGTCTCCTACCGGTCCGAGCGGGGCGTGCGGGCCGGGGTCCTGCGCGACGGCCACGTGGTCGACGCCTGGGATGTGCTCGACGCCGGGAGCGCCGACTGCACCGTACGAGGTCTGCTTGAGCACGACATGCTGGATCGCCTCGCCGCCGAGGCCGGCGGCGACGGCGTCCCGCTCGCGGACGTCCAGCTCGCCGCGCCCCTGACGAACCCCGAAAAGATCGTCTGCATCGGCCTCAACTACCGGTCCCACGCGGCCGAGGCGGGCCTCGACCCGCCGGACACGCCAACGTTCTTCGCGAAGTTCCGCAACTGCCTCACACCGCACGGCGCGCAGGTGACGCTGCCGGCCACCAGCGAGAAGGTCGACTACGAGGCCGAGGTCGCGTTCGTGATCGGCCACCACTCCAGGGACGTGCCGTTGGCCGAGGCGCTCGACCACGTCGCCGGGTACATGCTGCTCAACGACCTATCCGCACGTGACCTGCAGTTCGCCACGCCCCAGTGGATGCCTGGGAAGGTCTTCGACGGCTCGGCTCCCTGCGGGCCCGCGCTCGTGACACCGGACGAGGCCGGGCCACACGACGGCATCGAGATCGCCCTCACGCTGAACGGTGAGGAGATGCAGTCGGCGAGCACCGGGGACCTGGTCTTCTCCGTGCCGGCGCTGGTCGCACATCTGTCGCGCCTGATGACCCTGACGCCGGGCGACATCGTGTCGACCGGCACACCCTCGGGCGTCGGGAGCGTGCGGGAGCCGCGTGTGTGGCTGAAGGACGGCGACCGGGTGGTGGTCTCATCGCCGACGCTCGGCCGGCTCGAGACGACGATGGCGCGCTGAAGCGCGCGACGGAGAGCTAGAAGCCCTCGGGGTGACGTGCGGAGTACGCGCGGCTCGAGCGCGCGCTCGTGCGCCACCGCGGCCCACGCTCCCCGGGGCCCGAGGTGTCGAAGCGCAGGCCCGCGATCATCAGGTATGCGTGACCGGGATTGGTGTAGACGGTGATCCACTCGCCCCTGCCATGCTCGCCCCACCTCATGAAGGCACGCGAGTGCAGCGGGCGCCTGAGGAGCTTGCCGCCTCGCAGCGCGTAGCTGACGGCACCCGAGCAGTCGTAGCCCGAGTCCCGGAAGCGCCGGTGACCGCCGCCGTAGCGGTAGGGCTTGTTCGTGATCCGGTTTGCCGCCCAGATCGCCTTCTTGACCTCCACGGGCGCGCTCTCGGGAGCGACCGCGACACGGCCGTCGGGCGAGATCTGAGCCTCCTCGAGCGGCGTCGTGGGCCGGGTGTCGGCGCCGCCGCTGCCGGGCGCCGGCGTCGGTGGTGGCGGCATTCCCGCGCCGCCGCTGGCGGCGAGCGACTGAGACGTGAAGGCAGCCGCCAGCAAGGCGACGACCACGACAGCGGCAAGGGGGTATGTACGTGCTGGCGCTCGCAGGCGCAAGCGAACAACTCCTTCGTCGGCCTACGGGGTTAGCTGACGGGCTGGCGCTAAAGGAGCCTGCGCCTCCACCACAACAGCGGCGGATTAGCCCCAAATTTGGTTCCCCCGTCCTCCGCTCGCGAGCGGAGGTTCGGCGTTTGCTCATTTACAGCCGCGGCAGTGTAGACCAATCGCACGACGGTCGTACGCAGGTCCAAGTGACCATTCGCACGAGGGTTCCGACGCCACCGAGGCTTCGAGCCAGATACCCGAAGGATCGGTTTCCTAAGCGATTTTCTAAACCCGGAAGCGGCCGTCGACCTGCAGCGGCTCGCCGTCCACGGTGATGCGGCCGCCCTGGCGCAGGTCGCAGACCATGTCCCAGTGCACGGCCGAGCTGTTCTGGCCGCCGGTCTCGGGATATGACATGCCGACGGCAAGATGCACCGTCCCGCCGATCTTCTCGTCGAGCAGGATCTCCTTCGTGAAGCGGTCGATCCCGTAGTTCGTGCCGATCCCCAGCTCGCCCAGGCGCCGCGCGCCCTCGTCGGTGTCGAGCGTCTTGACCAGGAAGTCCTCGTTGCGCTCGGCCGATGCATCGACGACACGCCCCTGCTCGAAGCGCAGCCTCACCCCGGCCACCTCTCGTCCGCCGTACACCGCCGGGTAGGAGAACGTCACCTCGCCGCCGGCGGAGTCCTCGACCGGCCCGGTGAAGAACTCTCCGTCGGGCATGTTGTGACGGCCGTCGGCGGCGATGAAGGTGCGGCCCGCGACGTTCAGGCGCAGGTCGGTGCCCGGCCCCTCGATGCGGATCTCCTCCTTGCCGGCCATCCACTCCGCCAGGCGGCGCGTCTCCTGCGACTGCTGCTTCCAGGCCTCGACCGGGTCGTCGCGGTCGCACAGGCACGCGCGGTAGTAGAAGTCCTCGTAGTCGTCCAGCGACATGTCCGCCTCGGCGGCGTAGGCATGCGTCGGGAAGAGCGTCAGCGCCCAGCGGAACTCCCCTGCGGCCGTGCGCTTCATCATCTTCTCCATCAGCGGCTTCGCCGCCGCCTGCCTGCGGGTCTGGCGCTCGGGGTCCACCGCCGACAGCGCGCGCGTGTTCTGGTCGGCCATCAGCCGGATGCGGGCGTCGGCGTTGTCGGCCACCCAGTGCGCGGTCGGGGAGATCCAGTCGAGCTGGGCGTCGCTCGCGTCCCTGAAGAACGCGGGCGCCTGACCGTCCATCAGCAGCTCGACCATCGGGAACGCTCCCGCCTTGACGACCTCCTCGTAGACCGCGAGCGCCAGCGGCTCGGACGCCGTCTCGCCCTGGATCACGCACACGTCGCCCTCCTGCACGGCGGCGGAGTAGTGCACCAGGATGCGGGCGAGGGCGTCGGCCCGCTGGTCCCTCACGCGTGGGCTCCCGTCTCGCGGCGCTCGGCCACCATGCCCAAGAAGAGAGCGTGCAACCTCAAGTCGTCGGTCAGTTCGGGGTGGAACGCCGCGACGAGCATGTTCCGCTCACGCGCCACGACCGGGTGGCCGTCGATCTCGGCCAAGACCTCCACCCCGTCGCCGGCGTCCTCGATCCACGGCGCCCGGATGAAGACGGCGCGCAGCGGCTCGTCGCCCAGCCCCCGCACCGGGATGTGAGCCTCGAAGCTGCGGACCTGGCGCCCGAAGGCGTTCCGACGCGCCTCCATGTCCATCACCCCGAGGTGCGAGCGGTCGAGCACGATCAGCCCGGCGCACGTGCCGAAGACGGGGAGCCCCGTGGCGGCCAGATTCCGTATCGGTTGCTCCAGGCCATAGGACTCGAGCCCCATGCTCATCGTGGTGCTCTCCCCGCCGGGAACGATCAGCCCGTCGAGGCCGTCGAGGTGTGCCGGCCTGCGCACCTTCACCGCCACCGCGCCGAGGCGGCGCAGCGCCTCGGCATGGGCCTCGAAGTCGCCCTGGATCGCGAGCACCCCGATCCGTGGCCCCGCGGCGGGCGGCCGGGGGGCCGGCGGCGTCGCCTCGACGCTACCAGCCACGATGCTGAAGCAGGCTGCCCTCGTCCAGCTCCTTGACGTCGAGCCCGGCCATCGCCTCGCCCAGCGACTCGGAGGCCTCTGCGATCGCGCGCGGGTCCTCGAAGTGGGTCGTGGCGTGCACGATCGCGCGGGCGCGGGCGGGCGGGTCCGAGGACTTGAAGATCCCCGACCCGACGAACACGCCCTCGGCCCCGAGCTGCATCATCAGCGCCGCGTCGGCAGGCGTGGCAAGGCCGCCGGCGGAGAAGTTGACCACCGGCAGGCGGCCCTCAGCGGCGACCTTGCGGACCAGCTCCAGCGGCGCCCGGAGCTCCTTGGCCGCGGTCGGCAGCTCGGACTCGTCCGTCGACGCGAGCCTGCGGATGCCGGACTGGATCGCACGCATGTGGCGGACGGCCTCGACGACGTTCCCCGTGCCTGCCTCTCCCTTGGTGCGGATCATCGCCGCCCCCTCGGCGATCCGCCGCAGCGCCTCGCCCAGGTCGGTCGCGCCACACACGAACGGCACGTTGAACGCCCACTTGTCGATGTGGTTCGCCTCGTCGGCCGGAGTCAGGACCTCCGACTCGTCCACGTAGTCGACCTCCAGCGCCTCCAGCACCTGGGCCTCCACGAAGTGCCCGATCCGCGCCTTGGCCATCACGGGGACCGTCACCGCCTCCTGGATCTCTCGGATCCTGGCGGCGCTCGACATGCGCGCCACGCCGCCCTGGGCGCGAATGTCGGCCGGGACTCGCTCCAGCGCCATCACCGCGCAGGCCCCTGCCTGCTCGGCGATCAGGGCCTGATCGGCGTCGGTGACGTCCATGATGACGCCGCCCTTGAGCATCTCGGCGAGCCCGCTCTTGACGCGAAAAGTGGCTTCCTCACGCATGGGCGACGGAGTTTAGCCGTCGGCCTGTTGCTGCCCTGTGCGTGCCATGCGGCATCCGGTGCGGAAGTTCACCACGTGGGCCACATAGTGCACGTATGCGGTGGGTGGTTTCCGCCGGTCGACGCAACAGGGTTCCCTGTTCGTCGACCGGATGGAGGTCATCTGTGGGACAACGAATCAGCTCGCGCGGCATCCCGCTGGGCAAGAGCGAGCGCCTCGAGGTTCTCGAGCGAGTAGCGAGTGGAGAGAGGCAGCTCGAGATCGCGCGCATCGTTGGCTGTGGCACCACCACGATCCAGCGGATCCTGAGCGCAGCCGGCGGCAGGCCGTCGCGGCGCTCGCGGCGCCGGCCGCGCTCGCCGCTACGGCTGTCGCTCCCCGAGCGCGAGGAGATCCGAGCCGGGATCGCGGCCGGCGATTCGTTTCACGCGATCGGAGGGCGGATCGGCCGAGCGCCCTCGACGATCAGCCGTGAGGTCGGGGGCGTCGCGGGCAGAGGGCACTACCGGGCGACGAAGGCAGACGATCGCGCCTGCCTCAGGGCGCTACGGCCAAAGCGCTCCAAGCTCGCCTGCAATCCACGGCTTCGGCGGGCCGTCACGGCGCTGCTCGAGCAGCGCTTCTCGCCTCAGCAGATCTCGGCCAGACTGAAGCTCGAATATCCCGACGACGAGGAGATGCGCATCGCCCCCGAGACGATCTACCAGTCGCTCTACGTCCAAGGCAGAGGCCGGCTGCGCAAGGATCTCACCCGCTACCTGCGAAGCGGCCGCTCGAAGCGAAAGCCCCGACGCGGCGCGCCCGACGGCCGCGGGCGGATCCCCGCGATGGTCTCGATCTCACAGCGCCCGGCCGAGGTCTCCGACCGGGCCGTGCCGGGGCACTGGGAGGGCGACCTCATCGTCGGCAAGCAAAACCGCTCGTTCATCGGCACGCTCGTCGAGCGCCAGACCCGCTACGTGATGCTGACAGAGCTCGGCGGGGACGCCTCGACCGAGACGGTGACCGCCAAGCTCGCCGAGCAGATCGTGCGCCTGCCCGAGCACCTGCGCCTTTCACTGACCTGGGACCGGGGCAGGGAGATGGCCCGCCACCTCGACTTCACGGTCGCGACCGGGGTCAAGGTCTACTTCTGCGATCCCCACTCGCCCTGGCAGCGGGGCTCCAACGAGAACACGAACGGGCTGCTTCGCCAGTACTTCCCGAAGGGCAGCGACCTGGCCGTGCACGGCCAGGTCGCTCTTGACCGAGTCGCGGCCGAGCTCAACGGCCGTCCGCGGCAGACCTTGGGCTGGCTCACCCCAGCTGAGAAGATGGCAGAGCTGTTGCGTTGATCGCCTGAGGCCGCCGTGCATAAAGTAGCCCACCCCGAGCGAGCTTCGGGCGAACGGGACTGTCGTTCACCGCCAACGCAGCCGGCGTGCAGCCGGAGCCCCACGCCGGGTGGTTCCCCGCATGACCGGATAGCGTTGCGCCATGCGTCGGGTCCTCCTGGCCGTGCTCATCGTCCTGGCGGTGCTGCTCGCCGTCAACACGATCGCCTCCGACCGCGAGACCGAGGCCGCGAAGGCAGGCGCCGGGCGCATCGTGGACCTGCCCGGCGGTGACCTCCAGGTCCGCGAGGACGGTCCCTCCGACGCGCAGGCGCTGGTGCTGCTGCACGGGTTCGCATCGTCCATCCACTGGTGGGACCGCATGACACCCGCGCTTGCGCACGACCACCGCGTGATCCGCTTCGACCTGCTGGGTCACGGCGGCTCGGAAAAGCCGCAGGAGGGCTACGGGATGGAGAGCCAGGCGCGGCTGGTGGCCGGAGCGCTCGACCGCCTGGGCGTGCGCCGGGCCGCGATCGTGGGCCACTCGATGGGCGGCAGCGTCGCCACCGCGCTCGCGGAGGAGCGCCCCACGCTGGTCGAGTCGGTGGTGATCCTCGACAGCCCCTCCAGCAGCGGCGACGCCCAGCTTCCACTCACGGCCCGGCTCGGCTTCGTGCCGGTGCTGGGGCAGGCGATCAAGCGCATCGTGCCCGACGGCATGATCCGCAACGGTCTCGAGTCGGCGTTCGCGGACGGCTTCGAGGTGCCGGACCGGTTCGTGGAGGACTTCCGGGAGATGACCTACACCTCCTACGACGATTCGCACCGCGGGTCCGACGACTACAGCAAGGAGAGCGGCCTGGCCGAGCGCCTGGCAGACGACTCCGTGCCGCTGCTCGTCATCTTCGGATCAGACGACGAGCTCGTCGACCCCGAGTCCGCGCAGGGCTACCGCCGGGTGCCGGGGGCGCGCATCGTCGTGCTGGACGGGGTCGGGCACTCCCCACACGTCGAGCGACCGGCCGCGACGGCCCGGCTGATCGAGAACTTCCTGGCGCAGGACCCGGACAGCTAGCCGCCGGCAGCGGCGTAGAGCTCGGCGACCTTGGGCCAGCTCACGACGTTCCACCAGGCGTCGATGTAGTCCGGGCGCCGGTTCTGGTACTTCAGGTAATAGGCGTGCTCCCACACGTCGACGCCCAGGAGCGGCGTCTGCCCGTCCGAGACCGGGTTGTCCTGGTTGGCGCTCGACACAACGATCAGGCCGCTGCCGTCGTGCACGAGCCACGACCAGCCGGAGCCGAAACGGTTCACCCCGGCGTCCTTCATCTCGCCCTTGAACGAGTCGAAGGAGCCGAACGCGGAATCGATCGCCGCAGCCAGGTCGCCGTCCGGGGCCCCGCCGCCGTCGGGGCTCATCCATTCCCAGAACAGCGAGTGGTTGTAGTGGCCGCCGCCGTTGTTGCGCACCGGGGTCGCCTTGTCGCCGAGCTTGTCGAGGTTCCTCAGGACCTCCTCGATCGGCTTGTCCGCCCAGTCGGTGCCCTCCAGCGCCGCGTTCGCCTTGTCGACGTAGGCCTGGTGGTGCTTGTCGTGGTGCAGCTTCATCGTGGCCTCGTCGATGTGAGGCTCGAGCGCGTCGTAGGGATGGGGCAGGTCGGGGACGGAGTAGGGCATTGCGTGCAGCTCCTTTTCCGGATGTTGGCTGAGCCCGGACGGCGGGGCCTGCGGGCGCCGCAATCCTACTCCTAGGCAGGCGCGGGTCCGTGTCAGCGGGCCGGTAGGCTCGCGGCCTGATGGCGAGCGCGCTTTCGTCCCTCGAGCGGCTCGAGACGGCCGTCCTGCGCGGAGCCGCCCGGATGCACACGCCGGCCCAGCGGGTCCTGGGGGGACCCGGCCGGTTCCGCATCGAAGGGCAGGTGCTCGAGCCCGAGGCCCAGC
>JBOGZM010000452.1:0-2535 GCA_050697255.1 Solirubrobacterales bacterium | reverse complement strand
CACCGATCTGCCACAACGCGTCGCTGACCACGTTCTCGATGAACAGCCACCAGCGGTCACGGGCCGGGTCGACGCTGGACCCGTGGTAGCGGGCAGTTCCCAGACTCGCGCCCTCGAGCAGGTCGCGATAGACGTGGATCTCCCGCAGCGGGTCGTAGAGCAGGTCGGGCTTCGCCGCCTGCGCGTGCTCGTGCAGCGCGGCGCGGCTGAGGTCCTTCATCATCAGCCGCAGGCGGGTCCCGTCGCCGAGCCGCACGTCGAGCTCCTCGATCGCGAAGCTCGTGCGGTAGGCGCAGGGCCGCCGCTCCAGCTGCGTGATCGACACCGGCGTTCCGCGCCGGTCCGCGAGGGCCCGTTCGAGCTCGGCGCGAATCTCGACCGTCTGGGGGCCGTGGCTCTCGCCCACGCTGCTCACCCGGCGCCGCCCACCCGGTCCACCAGGCTCGTCAGCACGCGGTCCGAGTCGAGATGGGTCTCCGCCAGTGCGCGCGCGGCGCCGGCATGACGCTCGTAGCCGGATCGGATCTCCTCGATCCCGGCGAGCGCGTCGTCCACGCCCGCGAACGCGAGCAGGCCCTCGCCGGTGGGGAGGTACCGGGGGAAGGCGGTGTCCTGTGCCAGGACCGGCCTACCGGACGCCAGGTAACACGCGCTGCGGTCACTGAACCAGCCGCAGCGCGACAGCACGTACCCGCTCTTGGCCACGCCGAACTCCGCCAGCGAGCCGGCCACGAACGCACGGTAGGAGTCCGGGTCGTGCGAGACGGCGGCGGGGTCCAGCAGCTGCCATCCGTTGTGCTCGAGCGCCTCGAGGTCGGGCGTCTCCCCGGGGTGGACGTCGAGCGCGGGGCGCAGGACCGCGTCGGTGCGCGTCGGCACCGACATCAGCTCCCTCATCGAGTGCGCCTTCTGCCCGTAGTGCTGCCCCTGGTGCTCGACGGACCCGTATCCGCGCCAGTTCCCCACCGTGGTGAACGCCCCCGCGCCCGCGCCGGCGCCGTCATGCGCGCGCGGCCAGTGCTCCAGGACCACGGGCGGGAGGGTGGGGATCCAGTCGAGGCCGCAGGTCGGCACGGGGCAGTCCGGCGACCCGATCGCCTGCCCGACCGTGACGAAGTGGGTGTGACCGCCGAAGCGCATGTCGATGCCGGACGCGTGCCAGAGCTGGTTGAAGGCGGGATCGATGTCGAGGTAGACCCGCACCGGCACGGACCTGATCAGATCCTCGTCGGCCAGAACGCCGGAGATGTTGACGAGCAGGTCGGCATCGCGGGCGGCCGCTCGCAGTCCCTCGTAGGGCAGCCCCGCGGTCCTGTGGGTGCCGGCTTCCAGCAGCGCCCAGCGGTCCCCCAGCCCAAAGCGCTCCGCGACGTCGCGCATGTAGACGGCGTTCGGCGACCGCTCGAGCTGCGCTCCGGCGGGATCGAGCTGCTCCACGAACGTGACGTCGTGGCCAAGGCGCGCGAACCCGAGGAGGTACTGGAGCACCGCCCACGTCGCCCCGCCGTGGTTGGGCACCGCGGCGATCATCCCGCTGACGACGATCCGCAGCCGCTCGTTGCGGGCCGCGGTCATTTCGAGAAACGCACCCGCACCCGGACGAGGTCGCGGTTCAGCCCGGCCCGGCAGTCCTTGTAGTGGAAGCGCGTGAAGTAGAGCCAGGGCCGCCTCCCGGTGGTCGAGAAATTGCGGGAGGAGCTGGCGGGATCGATCAGCGATGGAAAGTAGACCGGGTTCGGGTCTCCGCATTCGAAGCTCGTCACGAGACCTGCCTCACGGATCAGCTGCCGCGGCGACCAGTCGATCAGGTCCTCGGAGGTCGAGTAGTAGAAGCCCCACACGACGCCGCGCTTACCCGGGCGCCGCGCACCGGCCGGGCTGACCAGCACGTACTTGTCCAGGTACGTGTTGTACGTGAGGCTGAACGTCATCCCCACGATCTCGGGGAAGGACACGGGTGCGCACACATGGTCGGTCTCATCACCCTCCGACACGTACGGGTTCACGAACCGGACGTTGAACCCACTGCCGTCCCACGCGCGCCAGGCGCCGGGCTGATCAAGGCGCGGCGTGCGGATCACGCACGTTCCCTCACGCTGGGCGCCGAAGGCCTCGGCGTGGATCAGCGCATAGTAGTGACCGTCGTCGCGGCGCATGATGTTGCTGGGCACGAACAGGCCGTAGGCCTTACCCGCGTCGGGCCGGTAGCGGTACGGCACCGCGGCGACGAGATGACGCGGCGGCGGGCGGTGCGTGAACGTGCGGCCCCCGTCGGTCGAGCGCGCCAGCGTGATCGAGTTGTACCAGCAATCCAGGTGCTCGTCGGCCTCGCACTGGCCGGGGTGCTTGTAGCCCTGGTGCTCGTTGTGGATGAGCCCGTACACGGTGCGCCCGTCCTCGGTGTACGGGGACAGGATCCACTCTCGATCGTCGAAGCGGGCCGGGTCGGAATCGAGGTCCGAGACCATCACGCGCCGGCAGTCGTGGCGCACGGCGTCGAGGGTCGGCCCCACCGACGCGCGTGTCACGTAGTGC
>JBOGZM010000451.1:0-5908 GCA_050697255.1 Solirubrobacterales bacterium | reverse complement strand
CGGTGCGGGCGCGGACGAAGTCCGCGCCCGGCTTGCCGACCGGCTCGCCGATCACCTGCGCAAGGCGCTGCTCGTCGACGCGGTCCGCGCCGGACGCGATCACGAGCACCGGGTCGCCGGTCTGCTCGCCGCGGAACACGAGCGACTTCGCGATCTGCCCGATGTCGCAGTCAAGCGCGGCGGCCGCCTCCTGGGCGGTGCGCGTCGAGTCGGGCACCTGGCGGACCTCGGTGTCGAGCCCCCGCTCGCGCAGGGCCTGCTGAACACGTGCGACGCTCGAGCTCAGGCCCTCCACAGCGCGCCGATCATGGCAGGATGCGCATGTGGGCGCCCCCGAGCCAGTCCTCTACGAGACCGACGACCGCGTCGCCACGCTGACGCTCAACCGGCCCGAGCGGCTGAACACGATCACGCCCGAGCTGATCGAGGCATTCGACGCGGCGCTTGCGCGCGCGCAGGCCGACCAGGAGGTGCGGGCGATCCGCCTGCGCGGCGCCGGCCGCACGTTCTGCGCCGGCTACGACATCGACTGGGGCGCGCAGATGATGGAGACGCAGGAGGCGAACCGGCCGTGGGACCCGATCCTCGACTACCAGACGATGTCGCGCTACGTGAGCTCGTACATGTCGCTGTGGCGCTCGCCGAAGCCGGTGATCGCCCAGGTGCACGGCTTCTGCGTCGGCGGCGGCACCGACTTCGCGCTCTGCTCGGACCTGATCGTGTGTGCCGAGGACTGCCGGATCGGCTACCCGCCCGCGCGCGTGTGGGGCTCGCCCACGACCGCGATGTGGATCTACCGGATCGGGCTCGAGCGCTCCAAGCGCCTGCTGCTGACCGGCGACCCGGTGAACGGGCGCACCGCGGCGGACTGGGGGCTCGCGTCCGAGGCGGTTCCGGGAGACGACCTCGACCAGACCGCGCTCGGCCTGGCCCAGCGCGTCGCGCGGCTGCCCGCCAACCAGCTCCACATGATGAAGCTGCTCGTGAACCAGGCGTTCGAGCAGATGGGCCTGCACACGACTCAGCTGATCGGCACGCTGCTGGACGGCTCCGCCCGCCACACCCCCGAGGGGACCGAGTTCACGCGCGCCGCGATGGAGGACCTGCGCCGCACGCTCGCCGAGCGCGACGCGCCCTTCGGCGACTACGGGCAGGAGCAACGCTAGCGCGCCTCAGAGGTCGTCCGCCGAGAAGGAAAGAGGCCCGGGCGATGCCGGGCCGGGCCTCTCCTGTACGACTTCAGTCGACGACAGCGTCTAGGACTGGTTCTCCGCCTCGTTCTCGCGGACCGTCTTGGAGACGCACTTTCCGAAGGCGTTGCGCTTGTTCGCGTTCGTGCCGTACTTGCTCGCGAATGCGGCCCGGTCTGCCTTGCGCTCGGCCTTGCATTCCTTGGCCGCGGTCTCGATGTCGGCGGCCGCCTCGGCGCGCAGCTCCGTCTGGGTCTGCGAGACGCACTTGCCGAGTGCGTTGGTCTTCTTCTTGTTGGTTCCGTACTTGTTGGCAAACGCGCTCGGGTCTGCGGCGCGCTCGGCCCTGCAGTTCTTGACGGCGTCGGAGTGGACCTCGTCCATCGTGCGCGCGTGCTTGGACACGCACTTGCCGTATGCGTTGCGCTTGGTCTTGTTCGTGCCAAACGTCTGCTTGAACGTTGTCGTGCCCATATCGGCACGCAGGGCCTTGCAGAACTTGGCCGCGTTCTTGAAGTCGGTCTGCGACACGGCCGCCGACGAAACCGCCGGCACCGCGAGGGCCGCGAGGGCCGCGCAAACGATCATTGCTCGCTTCATCTTGCTAGTCCTTCCTGGACTTGACTTGGAACGGGGTCGCCCTTGCCTCATATCGGCTAAACCCCTGCAATACCACAAGGATTGCTGGTCGGACGGACGTTCGAGCCGATTGGCGCGTCCTCGAACTTCGCGCTACGAGACCTTCGCCGCCTGGCTCGCCCGAACCGTCTGCACAACGCACCTGAAGAAGGCGTGGCGCTTGCGCTCACCCCTGCCGTACTTCTGGCGGAATGCGGCCCGGTCGGCCGTGCGCTCGGCGTCACACGTCTTGGCCGCGGCCTCGAATGCCGCGCGCCGCTCGGCGAGCAGAGCCCGCAGCTTCTCCCGCACGCACCGGCGGAACGCCCGGCGGTCGGCCCGGCGCTCGGCCCGCGAGTCATCGTCACCCTTCCGGTGACGTGACTGCGTCGCCTCGCGCTGCGCCTTGCACTCGGTGACTGCCTGGGCGACGAGCTTCCGCACCCCGTGGCGGTGCCTCGATACGCACTTGCCGTGCGCGTTGCGCCGGTTGTGGTTCGTGCCGTAGGTCTGCCGGAACAGGTCCCTGCCCATCTCCGCGCGGAGCGCCTTGCAGACCTTCGACGCGTTCTTGCGGCTGGACTGTGAGCCATCGCCACCTTGGGCGAAGGCGACGCCCGGCACTGCCAGGACAGTCGCGGCTACCACGGCGATCCATGCTCGTCTCATCGTCGTTCCTCCTTGATGGGTTCCCTCCCTGTGACTCATATGTGTATTCCCTGTTTGTAACGCGGCTTACACGCAGTGGTTGCGCGTCTTAACGCGGGCTCAACGTTTTGCGCACGCTCTGGACGTTCTCGTCAGACATCGCCGTCAGGCGTCGAGCCGGTACGCGACCCACTCGCTGCGCCGGGCTCCCGTGCTGTCGTAGAGCGCCTGCGCCCGCGCGTTGTCGGGCGCCGTGTCCCACGTGAGCCCGGCCGCTCCCCGGTCGCGCGCCCGCTCGAGGCACGCGTCGATCAGCGCCCTGCCAATGCCGTGCCCGCGGTGCTCAGGCCACACGAACAGGTCGTGCAGCACGCCGACCCGGCCGGCGACGAGCGTGTTCCAGGTCCAGTACACGGTCGCGAATCCGGTCGGGTCGCCGGCCTCGTCGCGGGCGATGAACTGGGTGCCCTCGTCCGGGCGCCCGAGCAGCTCCCGCGCGAGGTTCTCGAGCTTCTGCCGCCCGGGGTCGACCCGGTAGAAGTCGCAGTAGGCGCCCAGCATCGGCAGCAGGTCGCCGACGTCCACCTCGCGGACGGGGTCGATCCTCAAGACTCGTGCTTGGGGCTCTGCCAGTCCAGGTGCAGGCGCCGCAGCAGCTCCTCGGCGAGCCCGCTCGCCGCCACGCGCTCCTGCTCCAGCGAGTCACGGTCCCGCAGAGTGACGGTGTCGTCCTCCATCGTCTGGCCGTCGATGGTCACGCCCCAGGGGGTGCCGATCTCGTCCTGGCGGCGGTAGCGCTTGCCGATCGAGCCGCCCTCGTCGAACTCGGCCGGGACCACACGCCGCAGCTCCTCGTAGATCGCGCGCGCCTTCTCGGGCATCCCGTCGCGCGACACGAGTGGCAGAACCGCAACCTTGACCGGCGCAAGGCGAGGGTGCAGCCGCAGCACGGTGCGCTTGCGACCCGCGACCTCCTCCTCGTCGAAGGCGTCCACCATGAAGGCGAGCGTCGCGCGGTCGGCGCCGGCGGAGGGCTCGATCACGTAGGGGACGTAGCGCGCACCGGTCGCGGTGTCGAAGTACGAGAGGTCCTCGCCGGAGAATTCGGCGTGACGTCGGAGGTCGTAATCCGTTCTATTGGCGATGCCCTCCAACTCCGACCACCCCATTGGGAACAGGTACTCGATGTCGCTCGTCCCGGCCGAGTAATGGGACAGCTCGTCGGAGCCGTGCGCGCGCAGCTGGAGGTGGTCCGGCCGGATGCCGAGGTCCGCGTACCAGCCCATGCGATCGTCCATCCAGCGCCGGTGCCACTCCTCCGCCTCCGGCGGCGGCACGAAGAACTCGATCTCCATCTGCTCGAACTCACGCGTGCGGAAGATGAAGTTGGCGGGCGTGATCTCGTTGCGGAACGCCTTGCCGATCTGCGCGATCCCGAAGGGCGGCTTGCGGCGCGCGAACTGGAGGACGTTCTTGAAGTTCACGAAGATGCCCTGGGCGGTCTCGGGCCGCAGGAAGATCCGCGCCGCGTCTTCGCGCACCGGGCCCATGAAGGTCTCGAACATCAGGTTGAACTGTCGCGCGTCGCCCAGCTCACCGCCGCACTCGGGGCAGCGCAGCTCGCCGTTCGACCCGGGCTCGACGTGGTCCGCCCGCCACCGCTTCTTGCACTTGCCCAGGCACTGCACCAGCGGGTCGGTGAAGCTCTCGACGTGGCCGGACGCCTCCCAGGCGCGCGGGTGCATCAGGATCGCGGCGTCGAGGGCGACCATGTCGTCGCGCTCCTGGACGACCGACCGCCACCACTCGCCCTTGACGTTGTTCTTCAGCAGGACGCCGTAGTGGCCGTAGTCGTAGGTGGAGGCCAGGCCCCCGTAGATCTCGGAGGACTGGAAGATGAACCCGCGCCGCTTGCACAGGCCGACGATCTTCTCCATCGTGACCGTGTCCACGACTCCCATGTCGCCGCGAGCGCCGTCCGCACCTTCCGCGGTTATCGCGTTGGGCGCTCGATTGCGAGGATTTTGCGAAGTTTTCGCCATTCCGATGGGGATTCCAGGTGTCCGAGGCTAGTCCTAGGCTATCTGTCCAGAGATTGGATCTGACCGAATCGAGGTAAGCTGACGGTGGGTCAGGTCATTAGAACTAAGTTGGACCAGCAGACTCAAGAAACCAGTTTCGCGCGTCTACGCGAGGTGCCTGCCATTCCCTTCCGGGCGGGCCGGCATCTCACCGCGTGGATCGTCTGGCACACCGCCCGCCGCTCGACGCTCGCCGACCTGACGGCTCCGCAGCCGCCGGAGGAGAGCATCGGCAGGCGCGGCGGGGGCTCGACGGCCTAGCGGCTCCAGGCGGGACGGCGCAATCCGCGGACGCCTCGGCGCCCGCCCGCGACGCATCTCCCCTCCCCGGGGAACCCGGACCCCTTCATATAATCGACCTCACTGACCGATTGAGGGATCAATCTCTCATCTGACCGGGGAACCGCTTGCCGACCTACGAATACCGCTGCCCGAACGGCCACAACTTCGAGGTGGTGCAGAGGATGAGCGACGACCCGGTGACGGTATGCGAGGTCTGCGGCGCGCCGGTCGAGCGGGTCTTCCACCCGGTCGCGGTCCACTTCAAGGGATCGGGCTTCTACGCGACCGACTACGGGCGTGCCCGCGGCGGGGGCGGTGGCGACTCCGGCTCGAAGGACGAGTCCAAGCAGGAGGCTGCGGCCTCGAAGCCGGACAGCTCCTCCAGCGCCTCGTCCTCAAGCTCCTCCGCGGAGGACTCGGGGTCAAGCTCCGGCCCGGACTGATCGCAGCGCTCGTGGCGCTGATCGCCGGCGCGGGCGATGCCCATGCTGAGAGCATCGGCCGATCGGTGCAGGGCCGGGCGCTCGAGGTGCGCGTTACGGGAGCCCGCGACGCAGCGCTGCGGGTGGTGGTGGTCGGCTCGATCCACGGGAACGAGACCGCCGGCCACGCGGTGATCAGGCGGCTGCGCGAGATGCGGGCGCCCGGGGGAATGCGGGTCTGGACGCTCCGCACGGTCAACCCCGACGGCGCCGCCGCCGGCACGAGGGGGAACGCGCGCGGGATCGACCTGAACCGGAACTTCCCTCACCGCTGGCGCCCGGGCTACCACTCCGGCCCCAGGCCGCTGTCCGAGCCGGAGTCCCGGGCGGTACGGCAGCTCGTGCGGCGGGTGCGGCCGGACCTGACGATCTGGTACCACCAGCCACTGCGGCAGGTGGACCTGAGCGCCGGCGCCGACCCTGCATTGGTGCGTGCCTATGCCCGCCGGGTCGGCCTGCCTGCCCGGCGGATCGGCTTCCTGCCCGGCATTGCGACGCGCTGGCAGAACACCTACTTTCCGGGTACGAGCGCATTCGTGGTCGAGCTTGCCCGCGGCCGGCTGTCACGCGCCCAGGCTGCTCGCCATGCGCGCGCGGTGCTGGCGGT
>JBOGZM010000450.1:0-4245 GCA_050697255.1 Solirubrobacterales bacterium | reverse complement strand
GCGAACCGTCTTGCGGCTACTGCGCCCGCCGGTCTCATCGGATAGAACGGATCCCCTGACAATGAACAAACTGACCAACATCAAGGAGCCACTGACGGTGGCGGCCTTGACATAGGAGCAAGGCATGCTTGCCGAGCGGTGGTGGTTCTGGGCGGCGGTGGCGGTCACGGCCGTCGCAATCGCCCTCACGGAGCCGCGGTGGCGCAGCGCAGCCGTCACCCTGCGATCCGGCGCCCTGCGCCGGCGGCTCGTCGAGGAGGGTGCCGGCATGACCGTCGCCAGCGCCGCCGGAGGCCGTTGGTCCGAGCCCTGGCTTCCCGCCTTCCTCGTGGGCCTCTGGGTCTGCGGCAGCCCCTGGATCTGGGGGTACCACGACGTCGACGGCGCGATCGGGACGGACGTCGTGACCGGCGCCGTGATCGCCGTCGTCTCACTCGCCGGCGTTCTGCTTCCCCCCGTGCTGTCCATGAACCTGTTCGCAGGCCTGTGGCTCACGACCGCCCCGTGGCTCGTCGGCTTCGGCACGCACGCAGGCCCGGTGGGCGTCAGCGACACCGTCGCCGGCGTCGTCACCTGCGGCCTGGCGCTCCATGGCCTGAGCGCCGCGACGAGACGCCTGCGTGCCGCGCAGCCGGGCCCGATCGGCAGGATGCCGCGCCGAGGACCGAACTAGTACCCCGTCCACCAGCGGGGGCCGCTACCGCACACAGGGACCCGTGTCGACCGGGCCGCGCGCACGATCGAGCGCCGCATCGACGATGCCGGGCGGTACGCCGAAGCCTCCGCCGGAGCCGTTCGTCGTCGCGGCGAAGACGCTTGCGACCACCCGCCCCCCGGAGTCGACGACCGGTCCCCCCGAGTTCCCCGACCGGATGTTCCCGCGCAGGGATGTCATCCGCCTGCGCACGGGCCCGTTCCCGTAAGCATCCCGGCTCAGCACCGTGCGGGTCTCGCCCAGACGGCCGGCTACCGCACGGTAGGGCCCGTTCTCCGGATACCCGAGGATCGCGACGGGCGCACGGACGGGGGCGCCCGAGCGCTGGTCGAGCGTGGGCAGGCCGAGCCCGGGCACGCGCAGCACCGCCACGTCGTTGTGCGGGTCGAAGGCGACCGCGGTCGCGTCCATTCCGCCGCCGCCGTCGGACTCGACCGTGGTCTCGTCCTCGCCGGCCACCACGTGCGCGTTCGTGACCACGGTGTCCGGC
Source organism: Solirubrobacterales bacterium (assembly GCA_050697255.1). Lineage (GTDB taxonomy): Bacteria > Actinomycetota > Thermoleophilia > Solirubrobacterales > JBBDJG01 > CAVSXO01. The sequence continues at coordinate 3,040 of JBOGZM010000450.1, read as the reverse complement.
CGGGCCACCCACCCGGACCCCTGCACCGCCAGGCCGCACGCGTGACCGAGGATCCGGACGACGCTGCGTCCCGCCCGCTGCACATCGGCGTCGCGGAGGATGCGCCGGGTGGGGGCGGGGACGTCAGCCGCCGGCCCGCGAATGCGGGGGAACGGGTCAACCCGGGCGAGCGCGTTCAGGAGGGGTCCAGAGGGCGGCAGTGCCTCGTTCAGCTGCGAGAGGATCGCCGAGCGCTGGATGTCGCGGCGCAGATCTCGCGCGCCGGGCGTCTGCAGCGCAACCGCTCCGGCGATCCACACCAGCGCCAGCCCGAGCGTGGCGACCAGCAGCGCGCCGCCCACGCCGTCCACCACCTCCGCGGCGCGGAAGGACATCCTCCGCCGGATCCCCTCTCCCAGCGCCTCGAACATGATTGCGGCCAGGCCGCCCACCATCAGCGCCGTCACGAGGCTGAACAGCGGCGCATACGGGGAGCTGGAGCCCTGGTCGAGGAGCAGCGGTGCGATCCGGCTGCCGGCGAACGCGCCGCCTGCGAATCCGGCCAGCGACAACGCGCTCACGACAAGTCCCTGCGCGTAGCCCCACAACGCCATCAGCGCTACGAACGCGACGATGATCCAGTCGATTGCGGTCATGGCCGGGCTCCGGGGGCCCGCGGGCGACGGCCGAGCGAGCGGTTGTGTGCGTCTATAGACTGGCCTCCGTGGAGAGGACGGGCGCTCTTGCGACCGGAGTCCCTCGGCGGGATCCCGGCACGGTGCGGCTCACACGCGTGGGCGTGGTGATCGCCGCGCTCGGCGCGTTGCTGGTCGTCATCGACCCGTTCGGACTCGCGACCGCCGGCCTGGTGATCGCCGTGGTGGGGGCATTGCTCGCTGCCCGCGGCGGCGTGGGCCACAGCTGGTACTGGATGATCGCGGGAGGAGCCGCCGTTGCGGTGTTTTCGCGGCTGATGGCAGAGGGCGCTCAGACGTTGGGTGGCTGGCTCTCGGTGGTCGGGTGCCTCATGATCCTGATCGGCGCCTCGCTCGGCTACCCGCTCGCGAGCGACCTCGAGGAGTAGGCGCGGCGGGGTCAGACGTCGAGCGTGATGGTGGAGGGCTCCTCCTCGCCCTCGACCGGAACCCGCAGCTCGAGTGGGAGGTTGTCGGTCGCCGACTCCTCCTTCACGCGGAAGAGGAGCAGCGCGCCGGAGGTCGGCCCGAACTGAGCCGGCGAGTTGGGCGGCGGCGCGACGCCGTCGGCCGGGATCTCCTCACCGAAGTCGAGCCCGAACCCGCTCTGGGTCGTGTCGAGCGGTAGGTATTCGTTGCCCGTCGTGTCGACGACCGTGATATCCCGCGGCGGCTTGTACGGCGAGTCGCCGTCGTTCTCTATCCGCAGGAAGACGCCGAGGTACGCCTCCGTCCCCGTCAGCGGGGCCTGGCCGCGCAGGTATGCGTCGTCGGGCCGCTGCTGGGGATTCAGCAGACGGGTGAGCTGTACCTGGTAGTCGGTCTCGCCCACCTCGATGAACTCGCCCTCCGCGCCGGCGGTCTTGGGCTCGTCCTCTCCGCATCCCGCCGCGGCGAGCGAGAGCGCGAGGACCAGCGCGAGAAGCGCGGCGGAGGACCGGGGAAGCAGTCGCACGCGATTCACGGGCGCGGAAGTGTATTGGAGGTCGCCGTCAGGCGGACTCACAGGACTTTAGGTCGCGAAGCACGAGACTTTAGGCGGGCGAAGCCCTCGATGTTCAACCGGCCGCCGGTCTGACGGCTCCCGCCGAGGGCTCCCCCTCCTCGAGCACCTGCGCCAGCCGGCCCAGCGCGCGGCGCACGGCGCGCTGCAGCCAGCCACGCAGGCCAAGCGCCTCCTTCAGCCGGTCGAACGGCGTGCCGGGTTCCGTCTCGAACCGGTACTCGACCCGAGTCATGTCGTGGTCCGCGGAGGTGAGCGTGTATTCGCCGCGCGTGCGGACGCGCCCGATGCGGCCGGTGCGCCCCTCCAGCACGACGCGGTGCGGGGGCTCGAGGGTGGTGATCGCGGCGTCTCCCCACTGGCGGCCGAGCGGGAAGTCGAGACGGTAGCTCGCCGATGCTCCGACGCCGCTCGAGTTGAGCCGCTCGAGCCGGAAGTCGTGCAGGTAGTGGTCGCTGAACTCGGCGTGGTTCGCGATGTCGGACAGGTAGCGGAAGACCGTCTCACGCGGAGCGTCGACCGTGCGGGAGACCGTGATGGCTCGCATGCGGCCCGCGATTCTACGCGGGCGCCTCGTCGTGCCCCAGCGCCCTGTTCGAGCACCCTCTTTCTCCCTGAGCACGAAAATCCTCGGTTCTTGCGGGCGATTCGGCCTCAAGCGGCCCACAATCTCGCGGCCCGTAGTTAGAATCGGCACGAGTTCTCGGGGGAGTTCGGATGGCCCACGAGCCGTCGCATCGGCACGGAGGCATCACTGGCAGACCCGAGGAGGACCGTTGCAGACATATCTGACCGGCACCCTCGCCGGAGTGGGATCGTTCCGGTGTCAGAGTTGCGGGTTCCACGTCGCCCTGCACGCGCTCGACCAGATGCCGGAATGCCCGAACTGCGGCGAGCAGCGCTTTGCGCGGGCATCGATGTTCGACGTGGCCGAGCCGGACCCGGCAACGTTCCACGGCGACGAGGACGCCGACTGGCTCGACATCGTACGTGACGGCCTCGACGAGCCCGGCGAGTTTCTCGCCTTCCGCGACGGCGAACGCGTCTCGGTGCTGCCGTTGCTGAGCGAGTGGACCCGGATCGGGCGCAGCCTGACCGCCGACATCCGTCTCGACGACCCGACGGTGTCCCGCCGGCATGCAATCGTCTGCCGCCAGGAGGGCCGCGTCCGCGTGCTGGACGACCGCAGCCTGAACGGCACATGCGTGAACGGCGAGCGGGTCGAGTGGCAGGATCTCTCCGACGGCGACGAGCTAGTCGTCGGCCGCTACCGCCTGTACTTCCTCGACACCGCGCGCGTCGGGGCGACCGCGTAGCCTCGACCTCGACGAAGGCCGGAGAGCGAGTGGGTCTGCAAGCGAGT
>JBOGZM010000449.1:0-10211 GCA_050697255.1 Solirubrobacterales bacterium | reverse complement strand
CGCGACATCAAGCCGGAGAACGTGCTTCTCTCCGATGGCGTCCCGATCGTGGCGGACTTCGGAATCGCGCGCGCGGCGTTCGAGGAATCGCTGACGGTGAGCGGCGAGCTGCTCGGCACAGCCGCGTACATATCGCCGGAGCAGGCGCTCGGTGAACCGGCGGCGGCGGCCAGCGACCGTTATGCGTTCGCGGTCGTCGCGTTCGAGGCGCTCACCGGAGGACTGCCGTTCGGAGGCGGGACACTGGTCGAGATCGCCCACCGTCGCACCGAGCTGGACCCACCGCGCGCGAGCGAGCGGGTGCCGGGGTTGCCGGGATCGGTGGACGACGTGCTGCTGCGGGGGCTCGCGCGCGAGCCGGAGGCCCGCTGGGAAACCGCGAGCGACTTCGTGACGGGACTCGAGACGGCGCTCGACCAGCCGGCCACGGTACCCGCGGCCACGCCGTCGCCGGCTCCGGTGCCCTCCGAGCCCTCGATGCTGCCACCGCCGCCGGTCGCCTGGTCGCATCCACGGCGTCGCATCCGGCCGGCGCCGCTGCTCCTCGGTTTGGCGGCGATTGCCGTCGGCCTGATCGTGGGACTCACCGTGCTCGACGGGGGCGGTGCCGGTGGCGGCCAGGACCGCCGCCAGGAGACCCGCGCGGAGTCACGTGAGCGCACCGAGGGGCGGACGGCCGAGCGGCGGGGCCGCCAGGAGAGCGCACCGCCGGCTCCGGCGCAGGAGCCCGAACGGACGAACGACTCGCCTGCCCAGCTCAACGACGAGGGCTTCCAGCTCATGAACGCCGGCCGGTACGACGACGCGATCCCCGTCCTGCAGCGGGCCGTGGCGAGCTATCCCGAGGGCAGCACCGACGTGACGCTGGCCTACGCGCTCTACAACCTCGGGCGCTCGCTGCGCCTCGCCGGGCGGCCCGGCGAGGCGATCCCGATCCTCGAACGGCGGCTCCAGTTCAAGAACCAGCGCGGCGTCGTGAGGCGCGAGCTGGCGGCGGCACAGGGCGATCCCGGCGGCGGCCGCGGCCGAGGTGGCGACGAAGACGAAGGCGAGTGAGTCGCCCAACCCGTACTAACCGACGTTCACCCAGACACCCGAGCGCGAGGGGTGTCGGCAGGTAAGACGGTGAGGTGGTTCGTCACTAATCCTCGCGCCCTTGAGCGAAAGCGGTACGGCCCCTCTCGACGTGGTCGACATAACGGTCCGAATATCGGCCCTAATGTCGACCGCCTCCGCGGGGCGTCGGGCGCCTCGATACGGCGTCGCGCACGGACGCGCCCGAAGCGCACGAAATAGTCGGCATTGCATGAGTCGTGTTCGGTGGGATTTGGCATTCGTGGCGCTCAATGTTGGGCTTACCTTCTACCGGCTGCACGCGGATACCCACTCTTGGCAGCGCTGTTCGCCATGGTGGCAGCGGCTAATGCCGGAATCGCCGTCCGGCATTATCGAGGCCTGCGGCGCTGATGACCAGGATCGTTAGGTCAGCGTGTAGCTGAACCCGATCCAGACCGCGAACGCGAAGTGGCAGCAGCGCCCATTCGTTCTTGAGCCGTCCGAACTCCCGCGCCACGGTGCGGGTCCACTAATGCTCCAGCACGGCCCCGAGGAACTGCCTCGTGCGCTCCTCGCGCGGGTTGTCGAGCACGGCGCGGGCATCGCCCTGCTCGACGATGACGCCGTCGTCCATGAACGCCACCCGGTCTGCGACGTCGCGGGCGAATCCCATCTCGTGGGTGACGACCTCCATGGTCATTCCCTCCGAGGCAAGCTCGCGCATCACGTCGAGCACCTCCTTCACCAGCTCGGGGTCGAGCGCGCTCGTGACCTCGTCGAACAACATCACGTGCGGGTCCATCGCGAGCGCCCGCGCGATCGCGACGCGCTGCTGCTGGCCGCCCGACAGCCGCTCCGGGTATTCGAACAGCTTGTCGCGGAGCCCAACCCGCTCGAGTAGAGCGCGGCTCTTGGCATCCGCCTCCTCTCGCTGGCGTCCAAGCACCATGCGCTGGGCGATCGACACGTTGCGCCCCGCGGTCATGTGCGGGAACAGGTTGAACTGCTGAAACACCATCCCGACGCGGCGCCGCACGAAATCGATGTCCCCGCGCGTGTGGGCCGTGATCTCGACGCCCTCCAGGTAGATGTGGCCGTCATCCGGCGGCTCCAGCAGGTTGATGCACCTCAACAGCGTGCTCTTCCCAGACCCGCTGGGCCCGATCACGCACACGACCGCGCCCCGGTCCACCTGCAGGTTTACGCCCCGCAGCACGTGCAGGTCGCCGAAGCTCTTGTGCACCTGCTCCAGGCGGAGCACCGGACCGCTGCCGGCATGGGGCCCGTTCCCTTCCACTCCCGGAACTATGGCGCGGCGCGGCGCATGGCGAGTTGCTGGTGGGCGATCAGCCGGTCCACGAGCCGCGCCAGCGGGATCGTGACGATGATGAACAACAGCGCGCCCAGGGTCAGGGCAGAGCTGTTGAACGTCTCGGCCTGGATCTCGCGCCCCGCCTTCACCACCTCCACGAGCGCGATCACTCCGACCAGCGAGGTGTCCTTCGTCAGGGCGATGAAGTCATTCAGCATCGGCGGGATCACCTTGCGGATCGCCTGCGGCACGATCACGTGGCGCATCGCCCGCGCATGGCTCATGCCGAGCGAGCGCGCCGCCTCCATCTGGCCGTACGGCACGGCGTCGAGCCCCGCCCGGTAGACCTCCGCGTAATAGGCGCCGTACGTGAGCGTGATCGCCATCACGCCGTACCAGAAGATCTCCGGCTTGCCGAGGAAGTCGGGCGACCGGATCGACTGGGGGAACACGTCGAGCACCGGCAGGCTGCCGTCGATCAGGAGGATCACCAGCAGCAGCGGGATCCCGCGGAAGATGTCGATGTAGGCGATCGCGGCTGCCCGCACCGGCATCATCGGACGCCCGGGCGCGGCGCGTAGCAGCGCCAGGACGAGGCCCCAGACCAACGACAGCGCCCCCGCCACGAGCGCGATCTGCAGAGTGAGCCAGAACCCGTCCAGGACGTAGCCGAAGTTGTCGCGCATGATGTCGAGGTCGAAGTACTGCTCGAAGAAGATGTCCATCTGGGCCTCCTGGGGGTCGCCGCTCGCCTGCGTTCTACCGGAACGACAGGGGGCGCCCGCAGGCGCCCCCTGGTCGCGAGGTCCCGGGCCGGGCTATGTGCCTTCCGCGCCGCTGACCTCGAACACGCGGTCGGGCGGGTCCTGCTCGAACCACTTCCGGTAGATCTCCGTGTACGTGTCGTCGTCCTTCATGTCCTTGAGCGCCTCGTTCACGCGGTCGCGCAGCGCGGTGGACTCCTTCGCGAACCCGAAACCGTAGTTCTCGTCGGTCTCGATGGTGTCCACGACCTGAAGGTCCTGCTTGGACCGCTCGGCGTACTTCGAGACCGGGAAGTCGTTGATCACGGCCTCGATCTGACCGGCCTGGAGCGCCTTGAAGGCGTCGTCGATCAGGTCGTACGTGCGCACCGTCTCGGCGTCGGTCTCGTCCTTTGCGTAGTCGGCACCGGTGGTGCCGAGCTGTGCGCCGATCGTCTTGCCGGCGAGGTCGTCCACGGTTCTGATGTCACTGCCGCGCTTGATCATCAGGGACTGGTCGGCGGGGAAGTACGGCTCCGAGAAGTCCACCGTCCGCTCGCGCTCCGGCGTGATGGTCGTAGCCGACGCGACCATGTCGAACCGGCCCTGGGCCAGGTTGCGGAAGATCGGGTCGAACGGCGTCTTCACGAACCGCGCCTCGAGGTCGAGCCGCTTTGCGATCTCGTTCACCATGTCCACGTCGAAGCCGTCGTAGTCGGGCGCGCGGCCGAACTCGAACGGCGGGTAGGGGATGTCCGAGCCGACCCGCAGCTCGCCCTCCGTGATCGTGTTCAGACCGCCGCCACCGCCGCCACCGCCATCGTCATCCCCGCACCCGGCGGCCACGAGCATTGCGGCCACCAATGCGAGGGCAGCGATCACGGGCCATGCCCTCAGCTTGCTGATCACCGGATCTCCTCTGGTCGGGGGAACACTGTGTGTGCATTATCAAACCAATCGCGGCAACACGCTTCCCTACACTCGACGCGATGGCGCAGGACGGCGTGCAGCCGGGGACGCCCTACCTCGACGCGCTGCGGGAATACGCGGCACGCTCGCCGGGGCGCTTCCACGTCCCCGGCCACAAGGGAGGTGCGGCGGCGGATCCCAAGCTGATCGAGGCGTTCGGCGAGCGTGCCCTCGCGCTCGACATCCCCGCGCTCACCGAGGGAATCGACGCCGGCCCCGAGCCGACTCCCTTCCAGCAGGCACAGCGGCTGGCCGCGGCCGCGTGGGGCGCCGCCCGCACCTGGTTCCTGATCAACGGCGCCTCCCAGGGCAACCACGCCGCCTGCGTGGCGCTGGCACACGGCGGGGACCAGGTGGTGGTCCAGCGCAACGTCCACTCGAGCACGATCGACGGCCTCGTCGTGTCCGGCCTGCGACCCGCGTTCGTGGCCCCCGAGATCGACCCTGAGCTGGGCATCGCCCACTGCGTGACGCCGGAGGCGCTCGATCGCGCGCTCGCCGGCGCGCCGGGCGCGACCGGCGCGATGATCGTGTCGCCGACGTACTTCGGCGCGGTTGCGGACGTCGAGGGCCTGGCCCGCGTGACGCACGAGCGCGGCGTGCCACTCGTGGTCGACGAGGCCTGGGGCGCCCACCTCGCGTTTGGGCAGTCCCTGCCCGCGCATGCGCTCGAATGCGGGGCGGACCTGGTCGTCTCCAGCACCCACAAGATCATCGGCAGCTTCACGCAGTCCGCAATGCTTCACCTCGGGCGCGGGGCGCGGCTGGACGAACACGTCGTCGACCGCGCGATCACGCTGCTCGAGTCCACGAGCCCGAGCTCGCTGCTCTCCGGCTCTCTTGACGCGGCACGCGCCTTCGCGGCCACCCACGGCGCACGGATGCTCGAGGGGACCGTGCGGGCGCTCGCGGCCGCACGGCAGGCGATCAGGCGCATTCCCGGTCTCGAGGTCCTCGACGAACGCCTTGTCGAGCGGGCCGGCGTGCACGCGTACGACCCGCTGCGGCTCGTCGTCGACGTGCGCGGCACCGGCGTGAGCGGATACAGGCTCGCGCAGCTGATGCGCGAGCGGGACATCCACCCGGAGCTGGCGGGCGAGAACGTGATCGTGGCCGTCTTCGGCATGGGTGAGAGCGCCAGCGACAACGCCGCCCGCCTGGTCGAGGCGCTCGAGCAGGCCGTCACCCGGCTGCCTGGGGAGCGCGATGTCGCGGGCCGGGAGCTGATCCCGCCGCCTCCGTTGGGGCCGCTCGAGATGACGCCGCGCGACGCGTTCCTGGGGGCGCAGGAGGTCGTGCCGGTCGAGGAGGCCGTGGGCCGGATCGCGGCCGAGTCGCTGGCGGCCTACCCCCCGGGCATCCCGAACGTCCTCCCCGGTGAGCGGCTGACAGCCGAGACGTGGGCGTACGTGCAGGCGATCCTCGCCCACGGGGGCAGCCTGCGCGGGGCCAGCGACCGCACCCTGCGCACCGCGCGCGTGGCGGTGGAGGCGTCGTGAGTCCGGACGGAGGCTCCGACCTCGCCCTGCTGCAGGGCATGTTGGACAGGTGGGGGCGGGGCGAGTTCTGGGACGCCGAGCCGTACGCGGAGGACGTCGTCTTCGTCCGCTCGGGGCCGGACGGGGGCGAGTACCACGGCATCGAAGGCCTCGCCGCCGCATGGCAGGACTTTCTGGCCGCATGGGAGGACTTCCGGATCGAGGCGGAACGGGTCGTGCCCGGCGCCGCCGGGGTGTACGTGCTCCTCGTACGGCTCCAGGCGCGGGGAAAGGGCAGCGGGATGAACATCGACGCCGAGGTGGCGAACGTCGTGCGGATGCGAGACGGCCGGATCGCGCGCCTGGAGATGTTCTGGGACCGTGATGCTGCGCTGTCCTCAGGGGGTGTGCGCGAGGGCGACGGATAGGCTGCGCGGGTGAGTCCCCGGTACGGCCCTCCTGACGCGGCGCTCGCGCCCCGCTACACGGGCGTGCGCACGTTCGCCCGCTGTCCCCATGTCACCGACCCGGCGGGCGTGGACGTCGCCGTGGTCGGCGTGCCGTTCGACACCGCCACCAGCCGCCGGCCGGGCGCTCGCTACGGCCCCGAGGCGATCCGCTCGGCGTCGATCGGGCTGCGTCCCTATCACCCGCCCTTGGACGTGGACGTGTTCGGCACGCTGTCGGTGGTCGACTGGGGAGATCTCGACGTCACACCCGGAAACGCAGAGCGGACCGCGGGGCAGATCGCGGCCGGGCTGGAGCCGCTCGCCCGCGCCGGCGTGGTGCCGCTCGTGCTGGGCGGGGACCACTCGGTCGTGCTCGGTGAGCTCCGCGCCCACGCCGCCGTCCACGGACCGGTCGCCCTCGTGCTGCTCGACGCGCACGCGGACACCTGGGACCACTACTACGGCGAGCGCTACTTCCACGGCACGCCGTTCCGGCGTGCGCTCGAGGAGGGGCTGCTGCTCCCCGAGCGGTCGCTTCTGGCCGGCATGCGGGGGCCGCTCTACTCGCGCTCCGACCTTGCCGACGCGCGCGGGCTCGGGTTCGAGATCGTGCCCGACGGCGAGCTGCGGGCGATGGAGCCCGCCGAATATGGCCGCCGCGTGCGGGCGCGGGTGGGCGATGCGCCCGCCTACCTGAGCTTCGATGTCGACGTGTTCGACCCGGCGTTCGCGCCCGGCACCGGCACTCCCGAGGTCGCGGGCCTCGACCCGCGGGAGGCGCTGGGGCTGATCCGCTCGCTGGCCGGGATGCGGTTCGCGGGCTTCGACGTGGTCGAGGTGTCGCCGCCCTATGACGGGCCGGGCGAGACCACCGCCCTGCTCGCGTCGTCGGTCGCGTACGAGTTCCTCGCGCTGACCGCGATCGTGAAGCGGTCCTGATGTCGTCGTACCCGCTCAATCGCCAGCTGCGCCTGTGGTGGCAGAAGCGGCGCCACCACGAGCGCAACGAGCGCCTGACCCGGAAGGCGCGCCTGCACTGGCACTTCCTGCGCCGGGACTCCTACCTGCGCTTTCCCCTGAACGGCAACCTGCTGGAGGCGCTCGACGAGGGCCGCGCCGAGATCGGGCCGTGGGTCCTGATAGAGCGCGGCTGCTGGTTCGCGCTCTACCCGGGGACCGCCTCGATGGCGATCGGCGAGGGCACGATCCTGAACCTCGAGTGCATGGTCGCGGCAGCCGAACGGGTGGAGATCGGGGCACATTGCATGTTCGCCAACCACTGCTTCGTGACCGACGCAGACCATCGCTTCGACGACCCGGACATGCCGATCACCTGGCAGGGATTCAACCTTCGCGGACCGGTGCGGATCGGGGACAACTGCTGGTTCGGGACCAACTGCGTCGTGACCGGCGGAGTCACGATCGGCGCCCGCACCGTGGTCGGCGCGAACTCGGTCGTGACGAAGGACCTGCCGGCGGGGGTGATCGCGGCAGGGGCGCCGGCCAAGGTGCTCAAAGAGATCGAATTCAAGAAAACGTCGTCCTGACACAAACCCGGCAGCCGGCTCACCGGCCTCGCCCGCCTAAAGTCCTGTGCTTCGCGCCCGCGGCTCTCCCTACGAAAGGACTTGGACCATCACGGTGCGCTCGCGCGGCGTGTCGTCGAAGTCGAGCAGCACGAACTGCTGCCAGGTGCCGGTCACGAGACGGCCGTCCTTCAGGGGCACCGTCTCGGAGGGGCCGACGATCGCCGCCTGCAGGTGCGCGTGGGCGTTCGTGTCGCCCTGCACCTCGTTGTGATGGTAGGTGGCGTCCGGGGGGACGAGCTGGTCCATCAGCTCCTTCAGGTCCCGCACGCCGCCGGACTCGTACTCGATCAGCCCGATCGCCGCGGTCGAGTGCGCGACGAACACGTTCACGATGCCGTCATGGACGGCGCTCGTCTGAACCACCTCCTGGACCCCGCGGGTGATGTCGATGATGTCACCGTCTCCCTCCGTGGAGACGCGCAACTGGGCGCTGTGCACGGGCATCGCCCGACACCCTAGACCACAGGCAAGGCTCCCCGGGGCGGCGGCTCCGGCCTCAGCCCATGAAGTCGGCGGCGTCCCAGGGCTTGCCTGGCGCGATCACCTCGCGGAAGCGCTCCAGCTCTCCTGGGTCGATCGAGTAGGTGTGCTCCGGGGCCGGGAAGCGGCCGTCGCGGACCTCCTCCGCGTAGGCCTGCATGCCCTCGACCATCGCCTGCTTGGCCTCGGCGAAGCGCTTCACGAACCGCGGGGAGCGTCCGTCGTACAGACCCAGCATGTCGTGGAACACCAACACCTGGCCGTCGGTCGCGGCGCCCGCCCCGATGCCGATCACGGGGATGCGCATGCGGTCCACGATCACCTCCGTGACGGCTGCGGGAACGGCCTCGAACACGACCGCGAAGCAACCCGCGTCCTGAAGCGCGAGGGCGTCGTCGGCCACCTGCACGGCCTGCTGCATGGTGCGGCCCTGTGTGCGGTAGCCACCCAGCGCTGACGCGCTCTGGGGGGTGAGGCCGACGTGCCCCATCACTGGGATGCCGGCCGCGACGACCGCGCGTGCGCGGGCGACCGACTCACGCTTGTCGGCGACGCCGCCGGAGACTCCCGCCATCTCCATCTTGACCGCGTCGCAGCCCGCCTCCTTCATGTAGCGCACGGCCGATGCGACCGCCAGCTCGTTCGACCCCTGATAGCTCCCGAACGGGAGGTCACCGACCACCAGTGGAGTGCGCGCGCCGCGGCGCACGGCGCTCGCCAGCATCACCATCTCGTCCATCGAGACCGGGACGGTCGAGCTGTACCCGAGCACGGTCATCGCAGCCGTGTCACCGACCAGGACGACGTCGACCTGCGCTTCCTCCGCAACCTGGGCGCTGGGGTAGTCGTAGGCCGTCACCATCACGATCGGCTCGCCTGCCTGCTTCATCTCGGCGAGGCGCGGGATCGTCACCGGCCGGCGCTCGCCGGGCGGGGCGTCGGGAACCCGGGGCTCGGTGCTCATGTGGTCGCTCCCACGAGGGTCGCCGGGTCGGCGTCGATGCGCACGATTGCGTTGCGCTCGTCCACGTGAACCACCCGTGGCTCGTGCGAAGCCAGCTCGCTCTCGTCGTAGACGCCGTAGGAGACCACGATCACGCGGTCGCCCTCGTGCACCAGGCGTGCTGCGGCGCCGTTCAGGCACACCTCGCCGGAGCCGGGCTCGCCCTCGATCACGTAGGTCTCGAAGCGGTTCCCGTTGTCGATGTCGAGCACGTGCACCAGCTCGCCGGGCAGCAGGTCGGCGCCTCGCATCAGGTCGGCGTCCAGCGTGACGCTGCCCACGTAGTGCAGGTCGCAGGCGGTCACCGTCGCGCGGTGGATCTTGGACTTCAGCATGTGTCTTTGCATCGGTGGCTGTGCCCTCCTGGTCTGTCTATCCGCCCACGGCCGCCACCTCTCCGGCGGCAATCGCGCGGGCGCTGGGAAGCTCCAAGAGCGTGTTGTCGATCAAGCGCGCGGGCCCGACGGAGGCGGCGATCGCAACGACGAGTGGCTCGCCCGGCTCCCACCGCGGCGCGGTCAGGCTGTCAGCGCGCAGGACCTCGACGTATTCCGGCTCGATTCCATTCGCGCTCAGCAGGTCGAGCGCGGCGGCCCGGACCCGGTCGCGATCGGCGCCGTCCCGTGCGGCCCGTGCCGCGGCGTGGAGCGCGCGGTTGAGGCTCCCGGCGCGCTCGCGCTCCTCGGCGCTGAGATAGGCGTTGCGGGAGCTGAGCGCGAGGCCGTCCGGCTCGCGTACCGTGGGGCAGACCTCCAGGCGGACCGGTATGTCGAGGTCGCGCACGACGCGGCGGATCACCAGTGACTGCTGATAGTCCTTCTGGCCGAAGAAGGCGGCGTCGGGCGCGCCCATGATGAGGAGCTTGGCGACGATGGTCGCAACGCCCGTGAAGTGGTCGCGCCCGCGGCTCGCGGGGGCGCCGCACAAGACATCGGTGAGGCCGGCGATCTCGATCGAGGTCGAGAACCCCTCGGGATAGACCTCCTCCGCCGCCGGGGCGAACAGGAGGTCGGCGCCGGCCGCGGCAGCCAGCTCGGCGTCGCGCCGCTCATCGCGCGGGTAGCGCTCGAAGTCCTCGCCGGGGCCGAACTGCGCCGGGTTCACGAACAGGCTCACGACGACGAGCCCGCAC
>JBOGZM010000448.1:0-3948 GCA_050697255.1 Solirubrobacterales bacterium | reverse complement strand
CGACAAGGCCTCGTCGGCCAGCCGGCGGGCGATCACGTGTCCTGGGACACATGACGAAACCAACTCGGCCGTGGGTTCAGGCCCTGGTCGAGGTGGGGTGGAAGGCGCCGGCCAGTCGGGCCAGGGTGAGTGCGCCCAGCATCAGCCCGAAGTCCCGCAGGGCGATGTCGTAGTAATCGGAGTAGGTGAGCAGGTTGATGATGATCCCGGCGAGCCAGGCGGCGACGAGGTAGGCGCCGTAGCGCGGCTTCAGCGCGACGACGACGCCGGCGACGATCTCGACGACGCCGACCAGGTGCATCGCGGTGGAGGCGCTGCCGGGGATGATGTCGTTGATCCAGGGCGCCAGGTACTGCTCCCAGTCGACCATCACGTTGAAGAACTTGTCGAGGCCGAACGCGATCGGCGCGACGGTGAACGCCAGCCGCAGCATGGCGAACGCCTGGTAGCGGGGGTCGCGCCAGTCGGCCCGTGCGAGGGCGGCGCTCCCGCCATTCTGGGATGCAACGTGCTCGTACCCGGACGTACGTTCCGGCGTTGTCGTGGTGGCCATCTGGGATCTCCTTTGTCTCGATGCGCCACCCCATGCCTGGGGTGGCTTCTCTTACTTGGCGTCCGGGCGCCGCAGGTCCTTACCTGCAGCCGCGCGGAAGACGCGGACGTAAGGGCGACCCGCGGCGCGACGCTGATCGGGTATGGGAACCAGTTCGAGACAGACGGCGTTCGTGCTCTCGGGCGGCGCGAGCCTGGGCGCGATCCAGGTCGGGATGCTGCACGCCCTCTACGAGCGCGAGATCGAGCCCGATCTCATCGTCGGCGCCTCGGCGGGGGCGCTCAACGGCGCCTTCATCGCGGCGAGGCCTCAAAACCTGGCGACGGTGGCCGAGCTGGCCGAGATCTGGATCGGGCTGCGACGTGGAAAGGTCTTTCCGCTCAACCCGCTCACGGGGCTGTTCGGGTTCGCAGGCCTGCGCAGGCACATGGTGCCCGACAGCGGGCTACGGGCGCTGATCCACCAGCACCTGACCACCGAGCGGCTGGAGGAGCTTCGGGTTCCGCTGCACGTCGTGGCGACCGACGTCCTCACGGGTTCGGAGGTGAGGCTCTCGGAGGGCCCGCTGGTCGAAGCGATCCTCGCGAGCACCGCGATCCCGGGAGTGCTCCCGAGCGTCGATTGGGAGGGTCGCGAGCTGATCGACGGCGGCGTCGCGAACAACACGCCGATCAGTCACGCGGTCGAGCTCGGCGCCCAGCGGATCTACGTGCTGTCCACCGGTCAGACCTGCGAGCTCGAGGCAGCGCCCCAGGGCGCTCTCGGCATGTTCCTCCACGCCACGAACCTGCTCGTCCAGCGCCGGCTCGTGGATGACATCCTTCGCTACCGCGACGCCGTCGAGCTGATCGTGCTGCCGCCGCCGTGCCCGATCCGCGTGCAGCTGATGGACTTCAGCCAGGCCGAGTCGCTGATCGCGGAGGCGCTCGACGAGAGCCGGCGGTTCCTCACAGCCCGCGGCCGAGCAAGCCGCGCCGAGCTACTCGTCTAGAGCGAGAACGTGACCCCGGTCAACTGCTCGGACACCTGCCACAGGCGCCGGCCGAGCTCGGGATCGGTCGCCCGCTCGACCGGCTTCACACGCGTCGGGTTGCCGCGCAGCTGGTTGAAGCCGTCGGGCCCGTAGAGCTCCCCGCCCTGCACGTCCGTGGCGGTAGCGGCGTGGATCTGCGGCAACGCGCCGCGGTCGGCGCTCTGCGCGAGGAGCCGGTTGCCGACCCGGAGCAACGCCTTCATCGGCCCCGTCGGGCCGGAGGTCTGAAGGTTTGTCGCCGAATAGCCGGGGTGCGCGAGCACGCTCTTCACAGGCGAGCCGGCCGCCCGCAGGCGGCGGTCCAGCTCGAGGCCGAACACGGCGTTGGCGAACTTCGAGCGCTGATACGCGGTCCGGGGCTGGTAGTCACGCTCGCTCGTGAGGTCGTCGAAGTCGATCCGGCCGGGCCGGTGCTCGAGGCTCGTGACCGTCACGACCCGCGGATCCCTCCCCCTCCCCAGCCGTTCGAGCAGCAGCCCGGTGAGCGCGAAGTGGCCGAGGTGGTTGGTGCCAAACTGAAGCTCGAAGCCGTCCGGCGTCACGGATCGCGGCGGCATCATCACGCCCGCGTTGTTGACCAGCAGGTCGAGCCGGTCGCGTGCCGCGGCGACCTCGCTCGCGAACTCCCGGACAGAGGCCAGGTCGGCGAGGTCGAGCCTTCGCATCTCGATGCCGGCGTCCGGAACTGCCTGGCGGATCTCGGCCTCGGCCTGCCGTCCTTTCGCTGGGTCGCGGGACGTTCCGATCACGTGCGCGCCGGCGCGCGCGAGCTCGCGGGCCGTGACCAGCCCGAGGCCGCTGTTGGCGCCGGTGACGACAGCGGTGCGGCCGCTCTGGTCCGGGATCTCATCGGCCCGCTTGGCGATTCGAGGACCCTACCCGGCCGCCGCGGGTCAGGTCCAGGCCGCTAGAGCTGTGAGCACGTGCGTTCCTCCGCCATGCCCGGCGTCACTGTCAGCGCAGCGCAGGCAAGTGCCACCCCGGCGATGAGGGTCGCCCTCGCTCTCACGCGTCCCCGGCTGGTTTCACGTCCCCCAGGTTGGAGCCGAGCCGCTCGATCGCCTGCACCACCTCGTTCGGGATGATCCAGAGCTTCGAGGACTCGCCCGCCGCGATCTTCGGCAGCTGCTGAAGGTACTGGTAGGTGAGCAGCTCGCGGTCGGGGCTGCCCTCGTGGATCGCGCCGAAGACGGTGGTGATCGCCTGGGCCTCGCCGGCGGCGCGCAGGACCTGCGCCTCCCGGTCGCCCTCGGCCTGGAGGATGGTCGACTGCCGGATGCCCTCGGCGCGCAGAATCGCGGCGCGCTGCTCACCCTCGGCCGTCAGGATCTCGGACTGCTTCGTTCCCTCGGCGGTGAGGATGGTCGCCCGCTTGTCGCGCTCGGCCCGCATCTGCTTCTCCATCGCCTCCTGGATCGTCGGCGGCGGGTCGATCCCCTTCAGCTCGACGCGGTTGACCCGGATGCCCCAGCGGGCCGTCGCCTCGTCCAGCACCATGCGAAGCTGGGTGTTGATCGTGTCGCGGCTGGTCAACGCCTCCTCGAGGTCGATCCCGCCGACGATGTTCCGCAGCGTCGTGAGCGTCAGCTGCTCGATCGCCTGGATCGGGTTGGCCACCTCGTAGGTGACGTCCTTCGCGTTGATCACCGTGTAGTAGAGGACCGAGTCGATCTGGACGTTCAGGTTGTCCTCGGTGATCACCGCCTGCGGGCGGAACGAGACGACCTGCTCGCGCAGGTCGATCAACGGCAGCACGCGATCGACGAACGGGATCACGAGGGCGAGGCCCGGGTCGAGCTGGCGGTGGTAGCGGCCGAGCCGCTCGACGATGCCGGCCCGCGCCTGCGGAACGATGCGCACCGACCTGAACACCAGGAACAACGCGACGATGGCCGCCGCGATCAGGACGATCAGGCCGGCAGAGGGCGCGGAAGCTGCCAGCGGTCCGGTCAACGACATCAAATCCCCTTTCGTTGAGGCTGGCTGCCCGGCGCAGGCTCTGCTGCAGGCGCAGAGCCCGTCGTCGAGTCTTCGGCTGCGAGCGACACATGCAGGATGGTGCGATGGACGGCGTCCACCACTACTCGATCGCCCGGCTCGAACACGTCCGCGGGGATGGAGCTGCGCGCGCTCCAGACGTCCCCACCGACCTTCACCTGGCCGCTGTCGCGGTCGACCCGTATGAGCACCAGCGCCTGCTCGCCGAGCAATGCCGGCGCGTTGGTGCGCCGCTCGGCCGGCGGGGCGAGCAGGTGCCTCTTCGCTATCGGCCGGGCGACAACCAGTGACAACAGGGTGAGGACCGTGAAGGCGACTATCTGCACTTCCGAGCTTGCGCCGGCCGCGGCCGCCACTCCCGCGC
>JBOGZM010000447.1:0-3426 GCA_050697255.1 Solirubrobacterales bacterium | reverse complement strand
GCGCCGGGCGCCGGCGACCGCGCTCAGCTGCTCAGCAGCTGCGCGTGATCTTGGCCGTGCCGACCGTGGTCCCGCCGGACGACCACACGATCTCGTAGACCCCGTTCACCGGGTTGATCGTGATCCCGTAGCGGAACGCCCCGTTGTACGTGCTGCCGTTGCTGCCGCTCGCGATGACCGCACCGTCCCGCTTCCACACGTGGTTGAGCTGGCCCACGGACGTGACTCCGCTGCGGCGGATGTAGACCGAGAGCGAGTTCGTGGTGGTGCAGTTGGTGATGGTGCCGCCGTCCGCGACGAGGTCCGCGGGCGGCGTGTCCGGGTCCTGAGCGAGCGTGCTCCATCCCAGGATCTGGTCGACCTTCGGGCCTGCCGGAGCCGGCGTGGGCGCCGGGCCGGACGCCGGGCCGGGCGCCGGATTCGGGCCGGGCACGGGCGCCGGTGAGGGCGTCGCCTTCTTCTTCCTGACCTTGCGGCACTTCTTCACCTTGACCGTGACCCTCTTGCCGCCCCGCTTGCGCTTCACCTTGATCGTGACGCGCTTGTAGCCCCTCTTGCACTTCTTCTGCTGCTTCTTTTTCTTCTTCTTCGCTGCGGCGGCGCCAGGCGCCGCGTCGCCCTGCGCGGACCCGAGGCTCCGGGAATCGCTCGCAGCATCGGCTGCCGTGGCGATTGACGTGACAAGCAGCGCCACGGTGCAGACGGCGACCGTGGCACGACGACGGGCTCTCCTGAGCCGAAATACAGACATAGTCCCTCCCTGACTGAATGCTGCGCGTCATGCGCAGCCCCCCGCGTCCTGCGGCTTTTTGACCGTACACCGGGTTTCTGGTTGCCGCAACCAAAACCGACGGGCTACCCTGCATGGCGTGAAGAAGTACCACCTGACCACCTTCGGGTGCCAGATGAACGAGCACGACTCCGAGCGCATGAAGGGCATGCTCGAGTCGCTCGGCTACGAGCAGGCGGGGGAGCGCGACGGGGCCGACCTGATCCTCTTCAACACCTGCTCGATCCGCGAGTCGGCCGACAACCGGCTGGTCGGCAACCTGGGCGAGGCGAAGCGGCTCAAGAGCGAGGACCCGAGCCGGATCGTGGGCGTCGGCGGCTGCTGGTCGCAGTCGCTCAAGGACGGCGTGTTCGAGCAGTTCCCGTTCGTGGACGTCGCCTTCGGGCCGGGGCAGATCGACAAGCTGGGGGAGTTCCTGACCTCCGACGACCTGGAGGCGCAGGGCTTCTTCGAGTTCGAGGGCTTCCCGGCCGACCTGCCGCCCAAGCGGGAGCGGCCGTTCCAGGCCTGGGTCCAGATCTCGGTCGGCTGCAACTGCGTGTGCTCGTACTGCATCGTGCCCTCCACGCGCGGGCGCGAGCAGAGCCGCGCACCCGGGGACGTCGTGCGCGAGGTCGAGGCGCTCGCGGCCGACGGTGTGGTCGAGGTCACGCTGCTGGGGCAGAACGTGAACTCGTACGGCCGCGACCTGCCGCGCGAGGAGCGGATCGATTTCGCTGACCTGCTGGGTCTCGTGGACGGGGTGGAGGCGATCAGGCGCGTGCGCTACACGAGCCCGCATCCCAAGGACATGCGCGAGAAGGTGATCGCCGCGCACGCGGAGCTGCCGAGCCTGTGCGAGCACATCCACCTGCCGCTCCAGTCGGGCTCGAGCCGCATCCTGAAGGCGATGCGCCGCACGTACGACCGCGACCGCTACATGGCGCGCGTCGCGGCGATTCGCGAGCACGTCCCCGACTGCGCGATCACGACCGACATCATCGTCGGCTTTCCGGGCGAGACCGAGGAGGACTTCCGCGCCACGCTGGAGGTCGCCGAGGAGGTCGGCTACGACTCCGCCTTCACGTTCGTCTTCTCGCCCCGCCGCGGCACGGAGGCGGCAGAGCTGTCCGGCCAGCTCCCGCATGCGGTGAAGCGCGAGCGCATGGAGCGACTCATCGAGGTGGTCCAGCGCCGCGCGCTCGAGCGCTCGAGCCGTTTCGTGGGCACGACCCAGGAGGTGCTGGTCGAGGGCCCGAGCCGCACGGACCCGGCCAGGCTCCGCGGCCGCACCCGCCACAACAAGACCGTCAACTTCACGGGCCTCGCGCAGCCGGGCGAGCTGGTCGGGGTCGACATCACGGGGGCGACCTCGACGACGCTGTCGGGCGAGGAGTCGCTGGTCGCGCGCGTCGCTTGATTGCCCTGTTCGGCCCCACGGGGGTGGGGAAGACCGAGGTCGCGATCGCGCTCGCCGAGTTGCTCCGCGCGCGGGGCGAGGACCCGATCGCCGTGTCCGCCGATGCGATCGCGGTCTACGAAGGCCTCGACGTGCTGGCGGCGAAGCCGGCGTCCGAAAGGCTCGAGCACCGGTTGTTGTCGTGCGTGCCGATCGACGAGGAGTTCAGCGCCGGCCGGTTCGCCGCGCTCGCGCACGCAGAGATCGACGATCTGCTGGCCCGGGGCAGAACGCCGATCGTGGTCGGGGGCACCGGGCTCTATCTGCGCGCAGCGCTGACGGAGCTCGACCTGCGCCCGCCGCCGCCGCGCGACCTGCGCGAGGGGCTGGAGCGCGAGCTGGCCCAGGTCGGCCCCGACGCGCTCCATGGCCGCCTGTCGCCCGCCACGGCGGCGACCGTGCACCCGCACGACCGCAAGCGCATCGTGCGGGCGCTGGAGCTGGAGCTGGGCGGCACGCCGCCGCACCCCGCCTCGGAGCAGCTCTGGTCCGAGGAGCTGCGGCGGCCGGCGGCGCTGTTCGGGCTGGTGATGGACCGGGAGGCGCTGGCGGCCCGGATCGAGTCGCGCGCGGGCGAGATGCTGGCCGGCGGGGCGGTGGAGGAGGTGGAGCGGGCGCTGGAGCGCGGCGCGTCCCGCACGGCCCGCAAGGCGCTCGGCTTCGAGGAGATCGCGGCCCACCTCGCCGGGGAGGCAAGCCTCGAGGACGTGCGTGAGCGCATCGAGCGCGGCCACCGCGCATACGTGCGCCGCCAGCTCACCTGGATGCGCAAGCTGTCCGGCGTCGAGATAATCGACCGCACGGCCCTGTCCGCGCGCGAGGTGGCGGAGCGGATCCTGGCGTGAGCGGCACGCCGCTGGAGCTGGTGCAAGCGATCAACGATGCCTGGATCGAGGGGCGCGCCGCCGAGGTGCTGCCGGAGCTGTTCACGGAGGACGCCGTGATCGTGGGTCCTGACCTGAGCCGGCTGGCGGAGGGACGCGATGCGTGCATCGAGAGCTACGCGCGGTTCGCGGAGGAGACGGACCTGATCGAGTTCGAGCACTTCGACCACCGCGTGGACGCCTTCGGGGGCGCGGCCGTGGTGGACTACGCCTACCGGGCGGTGTACCGGCGCGCAGGGGAGGAGCTGACCGATTACGGACGGGACGTGATCCTGGCGGTCGAGGCGGAGTCCGGCTGGCAGATGGCGTGGCGC
>JBOGZM010000446.1:0-5696 GCA_050697255.1 Solirubrobacterales bacterium | reverse complement strand
GCGCGGGGCCCGGGTCGGGCAGCGGCGTGGGGGGCAGCGGGGCCGGATGCTCGCCGCGCGCGGTCTCGGGACCCGGCGGGTAGGGCTCCGGCACGACCGGCGGGGTCGGCTCGGGAATCGGCGGCGGCGTGGGCTCCGGGACCCTCACCGGACCGGGCACCGGCGAGGGAACCGGACCGGGCTCCGGCACGGCCGGCGGAGTCGGTTCGGTGGGTTGCTCGAGCCTCACGACGGTCTCGTACCCGATGTCAGCCCGCCGCGAACTGCAAGAGGGCCGCCTTGCCGCCGCTCGGCATCGGCTCGCCGTGCGCCACCAGCAGGGCGTCGAAGTCGTGCGCCAGCAGCCGGTGGAACGCCTCGCGCAGCCCCTCCTGCACGGCATCGGGATCGTCCCCGATGTACTTGTCCGGCACGAAGCCGAGTCCGCTGCCGGTGTCGTTCACGACCGCGTCGCCGAACGACAGCGTCCCCGGGACGGCGTCGATGTGGAAGGCGGTCTCCTCCGGAGTGAGGGCTCCGACCTCGAGCGCCAGCACGCCGTTGGCGACGTCGTCGCCGAAGGCGAAGCCCTGCACCGCTGGGCCGCCCTCGAACTCGTGCAGACCGGCCTCGTGGCAGAACACGCCGCACCCGAACGCCTCGGCGAACCGGTCGCTGTGGCGGTAGTGGTGGCGGTTGGTGAGCAGGATCACCTCGGGCTCGCGCCCCCGAAAGGCCTCGATCCCGCCCTCCGGCAGCATCGGGTCGATCAGCGCGGCCGCACGCTCGACGAAATAGGAGCTGACGTCGAAGCCGATGCCCTCGTGGAAGGCGGTCCAGTGCCAGACGCCGGGGATGATCTCCTTCACAGGGGCGAGGCTAACGCCCGACGCCCGCGGGCCGCAATGTCCTCACGGGCCCGACTCGCGCTCGAGCCGCTCAGCCAGCCGCTGCATGCCGAGATCGCGCGCCGCCGCCGCGCCGCCGGCCAGGTCCGTCGGGCGGTCGGGCGGCAGCTCCACCGCAACCTTGCGCAGCGTCGCCACCTCCTTGAAGTCACGCAGCTCGTCGGCCTGCCCGTGCAGCGCCGCGCGCACGCGCGGGCTCTCGCCTGCCCAGGCGGCGATCGCGCCCTCCAGCGAGCCGTGCCGACGCAGCAGGTCGGCGGCGGTCTTGTCGCCGATGCCCCGGGCGCCGGGGATGCCGTCGGAGGGATCGCCGCGCAGCGCGATCAGGTCCGGCACCAATGCGGGCGCCACCCCGTAGCGCCGGCGCACGTCCGCCTCGTCGACGACGTCCGCGCCCCTCCCGCCGGTGCGCAGGTAGAGCACGGTGCAGCGGTCGTTGACGCACTGGAACATGTCGCGGTCGCCGGTCAGGATCAGGGCGCTGCCGCCGGCGTCCTGCTCGGCGAGCGCGAACGACCCCAGCACGTCGTCGGCCTCGAAGCCGGGCACGCCGGCGCTCTCCCAGCCGAACGCCGCGTACAGATCGGGCGCCTCCTCGAACTGGCGGCCGATGTCGTCCTCCATCGGCTCCCTGTCGGCGTGGTAGCCCTCGAACAGCTCGACCCGGTAGTCGGCCGCGTCCTGGCCGAACGCCATCACGACCGCGCGGGGGTCGTGCGCGGCGATCTCGCGCAGCATCATGTTGACGCTGCCGAGCAGCGCGTTCACGGGGTGGCCGTCGGTCCCCTTGATCGAGCTGGGCAGCGCGTAGTACGCGCGAAACAGGAGCGACGGGGCGTCGACGACGAGCAGCGGGCGGCGGGAGGTGCGCTTGGGCACGGCGCCAGTATGCAGGCTCGCGCCTGGGTCGTGGGCATGAAGCCCGCGCGCGGTCACATCGACGTGGGCTACTTAATGCACGCTATGGCGTGCTCAATGTCGCCCCACGTCGGGGCGATGCACATGGCGCCGCCTATATTCGCACCGATGCCGAACGTGTTCGATCCCGAGTGGCGCCCTCACTCCGGCACGCGGGCGATCGTCACGAGGTACTCCGGCTCGACCCGGAACGAGCCGTCGGTGTTCATGTTCTCACGCTGGTAAAAGCCCTCGAGGTCCGCGCGCAGCGCCTCCCACTTGCCCTGCGGCTCGAGGGTCGCGCGCGCCACCACCACCGGGCCCAGCTTCTCCTCTCCCAAGGCGAGCCACGCCTCCAGCGACTCGTCCTCGAAGTCGACCCGGCCGCGCTCGAACTCGAGCGCGACGCCATGCGGCTCGAACAGCGAGCGCATGTGCTGCTCGTCCCCCCACAGGGCAGGCGGCTTCAGCTCGGGCGGGGGCGGGGGCATGTGGGAGGCGACGGTCCTGAACATCTGGCCGTTCGTCCCCTCCGGCGTCCAGGCCGCGACGGCGATCGTCCCGCCCGGGCGAGCCACCCGTACCAGCTCGGCGGCCGCCACCTCGTGGCGGGGCGCGAACATCGTGCCGAAAGCGGACAGCACGCGGTCGTAGGAGTCGTCCGGATACGGAAGCGCCTCCGCGTCGCCCTCGACCCACTCGCATTCGACGCCCGCCGCCGCCGCATGCCGGCGTGCGGCGTCGAACAGCTCCGGGGTGAGATCGAGGCCGGTCACCTTTGCCCCTCGCGCCGCCGCGACGAGCGCCACGTTGCCGCTGCCGGTCGCCACGTCCAGCACGTCCTGACCCGCCTGTACGTCGGCCGCCGTGACGAGGTGCTCCGCGGCGGACTCGATCAGGCGGGCGATGTCCGGGTAGTCGCCGGAGGACCAGATCTTGCGCTGCGCCTGCTTGAAGCCGGCCACGTCGAGTGCCATCTGTTGAACCCCCTTTGTTGGTGAGCGACGAGCCTAGCTCAGCCCCAGCCCGCGGGCCGCGCCGACCTCGGCGTGCATGTTGCGCTCGCTCTCGGCGAGCCGGTCGGCGTCCTCGTGCTCGTAGGCGTTGAGCATTCGACGACCCAGCCGGGCGGTGCGCTTACCCCGCATTAGTCCCGCTCGGACTCGGCGCGCTCGTCCAGCTTCTCGCGCAGGTAGGCGGACTTCTCGGAGCGGCGCTCGTGGGTCTTGGTGTCCTCCTCGGACTCCGCCTCCCGCGCCAGCTTCGCCTCCTCGGCCGCTCGGCGCTCCTGCTCGGAACGCAGGTCCTCGGTCTCGTCGGTCAGGTCTCCGCCACCTCCTCGAGGTATGCGCGCTGCGTCTCCACCAGGCTGCCGTTGAGGCGCGCGACCGGCTGCAGCGCCGGCCTGCTCACCGTCGCCCCGTGCTCGGTGAGCGTCGGGGCGCCGAGCGGCTCCGCTCGCGCCCAGCTGGGCCTGCCGTCCGGGTCGCGGAAGTGCGGGATCACCTCCTCGGCCATCAGGTACGTGTTCTTCATCACCAGCCAGTGCGGCATCGAGCCCATGTGCCCGCCCGCGCCCAGCACGATGCCCGCGCCGAGGTCGTCGGTGAACTCGGTCAGCCGCTCGATCACGGTCTCGGGCGAGCCCACGATGATGTAGCGCTCCTCGAGCAGCTCCTCGTAGGTCAGGTCCCAGTGGTCCTTCATGTTGTGCTTCACCTTCGCGCCCAGCATGCCGGCGAACGACTTCTTGCTCGTGTAGCCGGGCGGGAACCAGTGGTAGGGCGGGATCTTGAGCCCATTCTGGAACAGCCACATCATGTGCGGCTTGACCTCGCGGTGCGCCTGCTCCTCCGTCTCGGCGACGTAGGTCG
Organism: Solirubrobacterales bacterium; assembly: GCA_050697255.1. Taxonomy (GTDB): domain Bacteria; phylum Actinomycetota; class Thermoleophilia; order Solirubrobacterales; family JBBDJG01; genus CAVSXO01. The sequence continues at coordinate 2,038 of JBOGZM010000446.1, read as the reverse complement.
GGATCGCCGCGGCGAGCTGTTTTGGTGACGCCTCGTAGCCCGCCTCCTCGGCCGCGCGCCGGTACATGGCGTAGTTTGCCTTCGTGAACCACTGCGGCGCGAACACCATCATGAACGGGTAGCGCCGCTCGGCGGCCTTCCTGATGGTCTCCATGGATCCCGAGCCCGGCAGCCACACGGGGGGATGCGGCTGCTGCAGCGGTCTCGGCCAGGGGTTCACGTAGGGCAGCCTGAAGTGCTTGCCCTGCCAAGGGAAGGGCCCCGGCTCGGTCCACGCCCTGATGATCAGGTCGTGCGCCTCCCAGAAGCGCTCCTGCGAGTAGCTCGGGTTGGCGGCGTAGGAGTAGTACTCCATGCCGGTGCCGCGCACGAAGCCGGAGATGATCCGCCCTCCCGAGATCACGTCCAGCATCGCGATCTCCTCGGCGACGCGGACCGGGTTCGCGTGCAGCGGCAGCGCGTTGCCGATCACGCCGATCGGGATGCGCTCGGTCTTTGCCACGAGGTACGACGCCATGATGTCCGGCGACGGCATCGTCCCGTAGGCGTTCTGGTGGTGCTCGTTCACGCACAGGCCGTCGTAGCCCAGCCGCTCGCCCGCGATCAGCTGCTCGAGGTACTCGTTGTAGAGCCGGTGCCCGACCCTCGGGTCGTAGTGGGAGTTGGGCAGCGTCACCCACGTCGACTCGATCTCCTCTCCCGGAGGGATGTACGGGTACGGCATGAGGTGGAACAGGTAGAAGTCGAGCTTGTTCATCGCGCTGCCTCCTGTATGAAGTCCGCGATCGCGGATGCCACCCTCTGCGGCTGCTCGACGGCGAGCGCGTGGCCCGTGCCGGGAATGGCCTCGACCCGCGAGTTCGGCAGCAGCTCCGCGTAGCGCTCCGCCATCTCGTCGCAGATCAGACGGTCGTGCTCGGCACGCATCACCAATGCCGGACATGTGACGCGCTCGAGGCGCCGCTCCAGCTTCAGGTTGTACTGCGTGCTCCACGCCAGTCGCGCAAGCGTGGCGCCCTCGCCGTACGCGTGCACGATCTCGTCGAAGTCCTCGAAATCTGGCAACACCTGGTGCATGTTCGCCTTGTCGTTGAAGATCAGCTCGAAGAAGGCGTCCGGCATCATCGCCACCGGGTTCGGGATCGGCTTGCCCAGGATCCGCAGGCCCGCTGGCACCATCAGCGTGAGGCTCTTCAGGCGCTTGGGATAGAAGGATGCGAACTCGGCCGCGAGCCAGCCCCCGAGCGAGTAGCCCACGAGGTGGACCTGGTCGAGCCCGAGCACATCGAGCAGCTGGTCGTAGTGGATCACGAGGTCCTCGAACCCGTCCAGCCACTCCGGCATCGCGGTCTCACCGTAGCCCGGGTGCTCCGGGGCGATCAGGTCGACTCGGTGCGACATCGCCTCCAGGTGCGGCAGCCACTGGCGCGTGAAGCCGGCGCCGTGGAGATAGAGCGTCGGCTCGCCGGTCCCCTTGCGCCGGTATGCGACGCGCACGTCGCCGACGTCGAGCCACTCGGGCTCGGTGTAGAAGTTCCGTGGCCGCGGAACCGCCGCGGCCGCCTGCGTGCTCGCCATTGGCAACCCCTCCGTCTAGTGCTGCGGCAACCTCGTCGTGAGCCTATCCCGTACGCGGCTCACGGAGCTCGTCCAGCCTGCGCCGCAGGGCGCCGGCGGACATGGTCCCGGCACCCAGCTCGCGTGCACGGGCGACGAGTCCCCTGTCCGATGTCGCGACCACCAGCGCAGACGGCTCTGGGTCGCTCGCGACCAGCTCCACGATCGCGTCGTCGGCCGCATCGCGGCCGGGTGACGCGAAGCGGACCTCAACTCCACCCGCATCGAGCGCGAACGGCCGTGAGTCCAGCACCACAGTGACGGGCTCGCCCGTGGTGGCGGCATACGCGGCGAGCTCGTCCACCAGTCCCGCCATCGCACCTCGCCGGTCCCGCCACCAGCCGGTGGGACGGCTGCCGATCACGTTCATCGCGTCGACGACGAGCCGCCGCCGATCTGGGCTAGTCGTGGAGGTCAACGC
>JBOGZM010000445.1:0-4649 GCA_050697255.1 Solirubrobacterales bacterium | reverse complement strand
GCAGCACGGTGCTCTCGCGCCGGTTCGGGCTCACCGTGATGGCCCGCCGGCGGCTCACCTCGACGCCGTCGAACCCCGGCCGCACCTCGCAGCGCGACAGGATCGCGCGCAGCACGATCTTCATCTCGACCAGCGCGAAGCTGGCGCCGAGACAGCGGCGCCGCCCGCCGCCGAACGGGATCCAGGTGTAGGTGCCGGGCTGCTCGGCGAGGAACCGCTCCGGCCGGAAGGCGTACGGGTCGGGGTAGATCTCGGGATCGTGGTGCACCAGATACGCATTGGCCACCACGCACACGCCCGGTGGATAGTCCCAGCCGCCGATGTTGACCGGCTGCTTGACCAGTCGCGGCGCCGTGTTGGGCAGGACCGGCCGGCGGCGAAGGGTCTCCTGGACCGTCGCCGTCAGGTACTCCTCACCGTCGTCGGCGTCGATCTCGGCCACCAGGTGCGCCAGCACGTCCGGGGACCGCGTGAGTCGCACGAACGCCCATGCGAGCTCGGAGGCGGTCGTCTCGTGCCCGGCGACCAGGAGCGTCATCAGCTCGTCGCGCAGCTCGATGTCCGACATCGGCGACCCGTCCTCGTGGCGCGCCGCGAGCAGCATCGACAGCACGTCGTTGCGCTCGGCGGTGTCACGGCGCCGCTCCTCGATCAGCTCGTAGATCAGCGCGTCGGACTCCTCGCGCGTGCGCACGAACTGCATCCACGGCCCGCGCCCGGCGATCTCGCGCTGCAGGAACGGCAGCATCGAGATCGGGGTGCTGCCCATCTCCAGGATGCGGGTGAGGCGCTCGCGCAGCGCGTCCATCCGCGGCCCGGGATCGAGACCGAACACCGCCCGCAGGATCACCTCCAGCGTGAGCGCCTGGAGCCGCGGGTGCAGCGCCACGGGCTCGTCGCGCGGCCAGCTCTCGGCCTCGCGCTCGGCGACCTCGCGCATCAGGCCCGAGAGCGCCTGCATCTTCTCGCCGTGGAACGCCGGCAGCATCAGCTTGCGCTGCGACAGGTGGGCGTCCCCGTCCAGCAGGATCACGGAGTTCTGGCCCACGACGGGCGCCAGCACCCGTGCGCCCTCACCGGGATGGAGGACGTCCGGGGGAGATGTGTAGACCTGCTTCACGTCCTCGGGGTCGGAGAGCATCACGAATACGCGTTCCCCGAGCAGCCGGATCGTGAAGCGCTTGCCGTAGCGGGCGCGGTTGCGCTCCAGGAACGAGATCGGGCGCATCCACCAGCCCATCGTCTGCATCAGGCTGGGGCTTCGTGGCCCGGGCGGCAGCTCTCCCATTCTCGACTCCTCCTCTCGTGGCTCCTCGAGGGGAACGCTACCCGCGCACGCGTCAGGAAGGGTGTCCCTCGTCACACAGAGCGTCCCAGACGCCTGAGCGCGCCGGGGCTGTCGTCAGCGGCCGTTCCCGGTGGGGCCGGGACGACTGACGATCTCCAGGAAGTTGTCCACGCCCGTGAGCCTGAAGAGCTCGTTCACATGCGGCGGCCCCTCGACGACGCTGAAGCGCTGGCCTCGCATGCGGGCATGCATCTCGGTGACCAGGATCGCGGACAGTCCCGTGGAGTCCATGAAGGTGATCCCGCTCAGGTCCAGCACGAGGGAGTGGAAGCCCTGGTGGCGCAGCTCCGACAGCCGCTTGTTGAAGGCGGGCACCGTGGAGACGTCGAGCTCGCCGGTGAGGACGATGCGCTGGGTGCCGTCCTCGTCGTGCGGAACGATCGCGAGCGCCTTGCTCTCCCCCGCCTGAGAGGGGGGGCGTATCGGGGCGGTCATGATCGGGTCGCGATCAGATCGGTGACTTTCCTCACGGGCGCCCGGCGGCGCCCTGGTTCTGGACAATGAGCTTGTACCCACGGATGCTGTGCGCCTAACGAGGCCGCGCCGGTGCTCGGATAGTCTTCCGGCGCCGGTGGACGTCTTTCGCACACCCGACGAGCGGTTCGACGGACTGCCCGGGTTCGGGTTCGCGCCGCACTACGCCGACGTGGACGGGCTCCGGCTCCATTACCTGGACGAGGGCGACGGTCCGCCGGTCGTCTGCTTCCACGGGGAGCCGACCTGGTCGTACCTGTACCGCAAGATGGTGCCGCCGCTCGTGGAAGCGGGCAGCCGCGTGATCTGCCCGGACTATCCGGGGTTCGGTCGCTCCGACAAGCCCACGGACCGGGACTGGTACACGTACGATCGCCACGTCGAGTTCATGTCGAAGCTGCTCGACCAGCTCGACATCCGGGACGCGACGGTGGTGGTCCAGGACTGGGGCGGGCCGATCGGCCTGCGCTGGGCGGCGGAGAACGAGGACCGCGTGGCCGGGCTCGTGATAATGAACACCGGCCTCTTCGCGGGCCGGGTGAACGAGGCATTCATGGCCTGGCGGAACTTCGCCGAGCGCAATCCCGACCTGCCGGTCGGCTTCGTGATCCAGGGTGCGACCGCGACGGATGTCCCGCCGGAGGTGGTGGCGGCGTACGAGACGCCGTGGCCCAACGCCGAGTCCAAGGCCGGGGCGGCCCAGTTCCCGCTGATCGTGCCGATCGAGCCCGATGCGCCCGGGGTGGCGGAGATGAACGCCACCCGGGAGCGGCTCGCGTCATGGGAGAAGCCGGCGCTCGTGTGCTTCTCGGACTCGGACCCGATCTTCACGCCAAGGGCGGGCCAGCGCTTCGTCGACCTGATCCCCGGTGCGCAGGAGCTGTGCGTGATCGAGGGCGCCGCGCACTTCCTCCAGGAGGACAGGGGGGAGCGGATCGCCGCGGAGATCAACCGGTTCCTCGGCCATGGCTGAGCGCGCGGTCGAGTTCCTGCTGGTCGGCGGGGGCATGGCCTCGGGCAACTGCGCGCGCCATCTGCGCGAGCAGGGCGCGGACGGCGACATCCTGCTCGTGACGCGCGAGCCCGACCCGCCCTACAACCGGCCGCCGCTGTCCAAGACGTACCTGCGCGGCGAGGAGCCGCGTGAGGACGTGCTGTTCCGGCCCGCGGAGTGGTACGCCGAGCAGCGGGTCGACCTGCTGACGCGCACGACCGTCGTGTCCCTGGACCTGGACGCCCGCATCGCGACCCTCTCCGACAAGGAGCAGGTGCGCTTCGAGAAGGCGCTGCTGGCGACGGGATCGAACGTCCGCATCCTGCGGGTCGACGGCGCCCACCTGGACGGGATCCACTACCTGCGCACGATCGGCAACTCCGATGCGTTGCGCGAGGAGGCCGCGAAGGCCGAGCGGGTGGCCCTGATCGGTGGCAGCTACATCGGCACCGAGCTGGCGGCGTCGTTCACCGCGCTCGGCAAGCAGTGCGAGATCGTGATGCTCGAGGACGTGACGCTGGAGCGCTTCTACGGCCCGGAGGTCGGGCGCGTCTTCCAGGACACGCTCACCGAGCACGGCGTGAAGGTGCACGGCGGCCAGGAGCTGGAGCGTTTCGAGGGCGACGATCAGGTGCGGAAGGTCGTCACCAAGTCCGGGCTCGAGATCGAGTGCGACTTCGTCGTGATCGGCGCCGGCGTGACGCCCGACATCACGCTCGCCGAGCGCGCCGGGCTCGAGACGGCCGCCGGGGTCGTGGTCGACCGGTACCTGGAGACCAGCGCGCCGGGCGTCTTCGCCGCGGGCGACATCGCGGAGTACGACAGCGTCGTCCACGACCGGCGGCTGCGGATCGAGCACTGGGACGTCGCGTTCAACCAGGGCAAGTACGCAGCGCTGAACATGCTCGAGAAGCGGCAGGAGTACGACGTGGTGCCCTACTTCTGGTCCGATCTGGCGGACTGGAGCAGCATGGAGTACGTCGGCCCGGCGAGCGACTGGGACGAGATCTGGCTGCGCGGCAGCCTGGAGGAGGGCAGGTTCACGGCTTTCTACGTGCAGGGTGGCCGGCTGGCGGCGGCGCTCACCGTGGGCCGCTCCGACGACCTCGCCGTGGCGGCCAGGCTCTTGCAGGAGAAGACCGACGTCTCGGGCATGCGCGCGAGGATCGAGGACCCGGACAGCGAAATCGCAGAAACGTGATCGGCCGCCGCTATAGTTGAGCGCGCAAGTAACGCAGCGCATGAGCGTCAGAGCCTCAGCCAACCAGCGATCGATGGCCCCGGACCCATGGGTCTGCCTCCTGCGGGGTCATGCGGCGGTGCGCCGCACGGTCGCAACGCAGCTACGCGCTTCCCACGGGCTGACCGTCAACGACTACGAGGCGCTGCTGCTGCTCTCTCGGTCCGGGCCGACGGGCATGCGGCGAGTGGACCTGGCTGACAGCCTCCAGCTCACAGCCTCGGGCGTGACGCGGTTGCTGGAGGGCCTCGAGCGGCACGGGCTCGTGGCGAAGGCACTGTGCGCGACGGACGGGCGCGTAACGTATGCGGTGCTGACGAAGGCGGGTCGCGAAAAGCTGGCAGCGGCCTCGGGCTCCCACCTGGCGGCGATCCGCACCCTGTTCGAAGAGCGCTACACCCGCGCGGAGCTCGCCACGCTGGCGGACCTGCTGGCCCGGCTCCAGAGCCCCACGGTCGCGGCCAAGGGCCACCGCGCGGCCTAGGGTGGACCGCCCCGGGCGGCCAGTCGGCCAGGTATTTGAGCGCGCAACCAATTGCTATACTTGAGTACGCAACTAAGACGTGAAGGAGTTCATGGCTAAGAACAAGACC
>JBOGZM010000444.1:0-3717 GCA_050697255.1 Solirubrobacterales bacterium | reverse complement strand
AAGACGGCCGAGCACCATGTCGGCCGCGTGCTGGGCAAGCTCGGCGTCCGCAACCGCGCCGAGGCCGCCGCCTACGCGGCGCGCAGGCGGGCCGAGGGCAACACGTTGTAGTTGAGCCGGAAGATGTTGTCCGGGTCCCAGCGGTCCTTGAGCTCGACCAGCCGCGCCCACGTCCCGTTGTCGTAGGCGGCACGGATCCGCTGCTCGGGCTCGTCCTGGAGCGAGTTGACGTAGACCCCGCCGGTGCTGTGGGGGGTGAGCGAGTCGAAGACAGCGCGCGTCCATTCGGTCTGCTCGGCGTCCTCGCCCTCCCACCAGGCCCCGACCACCCAGAGCAGCCGGTAGGCATCGCGGTGCACGAAGGCCGTGCTCTCGGGCGCAACGCGCTGGATTGCGCCGCCCATGCGCGCCGTGATGATCATCGACATCGGCGAGGGCACACCCTCGTGCAACTCGACCATCCGCTCGATCGCCGCGTCCGGCAGCTCGGCGAGCCAGTGGCTCTTCGAGTAGTTGCGCATCCCGTGCGGCGCCGTGGGATCGAGCATCTCCTGCGCACCGATCACGGGCATCCGCCCGAGTACATCGAGCGCCGGCGGGCCGAACTCGCGCAGGGGCCGCACCACGCGCTCCCCCTCGTCGGGATCGCCGGCGTACACGATTCCGATCGCGAGGGCCGGCTTGCCCCGGAGCTCCTCGGGGAACGGCGGCTCGGGCGGGACGGTCATGAACGTCTCGTAGACCGTCAGGTCGTCCGGAGCCACGTCCATGAAGTCGCGCGAGAACCGCAGGGCCTCGCCGGCGCGCTCGAGCGGGTGCAGCAGCATGCCGGCCAGCACGTCCGGCCCGTGCTCGCAGAGCTCGAACTCGAACTCGGTGACGATCCCGAAGTTGCCGCCGCCGCCGCGCAGGCCCCAGAAGAGGTCCGGGTTCTCGTCGTTGGACGCTCGCAGGACCTCACCTTCCGCCGTCACGACGCGCGCGGCCCGCAGGCGGTCGATCGTGAGGCCGTGGCGGCGCGTGATCCAGCCGATCCCGCCGCCGAGCGTGAGGCCAGCGACGCCGGTATGCGACACATGGCCGTAGGGGATCGCCAGCCCTTGCGGACCGGTGGCCCGTGCGACGTCGCCGAGCAGCGCCCCGCCGCCCACCCGGGCACGGCGGGCGTGCACGTCGACCTCGACGCGATTCATCGCCGACATGTCGATGGTCACCCCGCCGTCCGACATCGAGTGACCCTGCATGCTGTGCCCGCCACCGCGCACCGCGATCTCAGTTCCTTGGTCACGCGCGCGCAGCAGCGCCTCGGCGACCTCCGCGTCCGTGTGGGGTCGGACGATCGCCGCAGGGCGGTGGTCGATCGACCCGTTCCAGATGGCGCGCGCCGCTTCGTAGCGCTCGTCCTGGGGATAGATCACTTCGCAGTTCAGGGTGTCGGTCACGTTCATGGCTCTCCTCTGCTCGTTTGCAGGGTGAGCTTGCGCGAACGCCGGGCTGAATTCGTCGGGGAGGTCCCCTATTTGTGCCCCGGTGCGACCTGACGCCCGCGTAGATCCAGCGAAGCTCAGGCGGCGCGGCGGGAGCGCAACAAGGGCGCGGTCGTCTCGTCGGCGAACTGCTCGCCGGTCACGCCGGTGATGAAATGCCCGCCTCGGATCAGGCCCCGGGCCTCGAGCCGGCGCAGCGCCCAGAGGATCTCCCGCCACGGAAGAGCCAGCCGTTCCTTCAGGTAGACGTCGCGAAACACCACGCCCCATCGCAGCAAGAGCTGCGAGGCGACCATTTCGGCCAACTCCTCGACGTCGTCGATCGGCTGGACCGCGGGCAGCAGTGTCCAGCGGCCCTCCACCCCCTGGCGCCATGTGCCGCGCCGGCCGCGGGAACCCGGCCGGGGGTGGGGCCGCTGGCGGCGGGCGAACCGGCTGCGGGCGTGCAGAAGCGACCGGACCGCGTTGAATCCGTCGGCGGTGATCAGTCCCCGGGCGACGCCGTCCCACAGACCTTCCTCGACGTCGGTTGGGAGGCGACTGGTGATGGCCTGGAGGTCCGAATGGAACAGGGCGCCCTGCCCGCGGAGGCCGTCGAGCACCTCCCGCCCGGACCCGGCGGTGGGTTCGGCCGGCACCGCGGCCCCGCGGTGGGCCTGGAGGAGCCACGGCAGATCCTGCCGCAGCATGAACGTGATGGGCGTCCGCCGGGACGGCGTCTTGCCGGAGCGGCGCGGCTCGCCGGCAGCAGGATCGTCATTTTCGGCGGCAGGCTCGACGAGGGACAGCCGGCCCCACACCACCTCGCCGGACAGGCACAGGTCATCGAGCCATTCGGGTCGATACGACTCGACGCGCTCCGCGAAGAGCCGCTCCCACTCCCCAGCCGGCCACTCGAAGCCCTGGAGCTGTTCGATCACCTCGGCCAGTCCGGCTCGACCCTGGCGATGCGTCCCGGGAGCGGCGTGCCACCAGTACTGGAGGAAGTCGTCCCACTCCTCCTGGCTGATCGGACGGACCTCGGCCCGCCGCCGCTCGCGGGTGTAGCCATGGATGCGGGCCAGCAGCCGGCGAGCGCACCACTGCTCGCTCCGCTCGGGCTCGAACCGCCCGCTGACCGCGAACCCACGTGCCCGAAGGGCCTCGAGGGCGATTGTGACCGAGGACGACGAGAGGCCGGTGGCGGACGCGAGATCGTCCACGGTGACCGGACCGGAGACGTCGAGATGGCCCCGGATGAGGGTCACGGCGGCCTCGTCGACGGCCGCCGCGTCGAGCACAGGGGCCAGACCCGGCGGAAGTGGGTGATCCGGTGTAAACCCGGCGCCGGGGAAGAGGGCCTCGACTTCCGCGCGGCGCTCGGTGGCCGCCCACAGGACGTCGGTCGGACCGTGCACCTCGAAACACCGGCCTGCCCTCACCAGGGTTTCGAAATTTTCGGCCCACTCCTGTCGCGGCCGGACGGCCACGAGGGACAGGAGCAGGTCGTGGAGCTCGTCGGCGTCGCGCACGTCAGGGGTCGCCTCGTTCCGCACCCGTTCGATCGCGTCCGGGTCGAGCCGGCCCAGCTCTCGAGGCTCCACCGGCAGGCCGCGGCGCAGCGGTACCGCCCGCGACCGGCGCTCGCCGATCTCGGTGTCCTCATCGAGGTACGTGAAGGGCGCGCCGTTGAGGATCTCGTGGGCGAGCACGCTGGGCTCAACGGTGTCGACGAAGTGGATGCGCACGGTTCCTTCCTCGAACCGGCGTACGAGCGCTTTGAGCCCGTCGATGTCCATGGCCTCGTTGAGGCAGTCGCTCATCGTCTCCCGCACGAGCGGGTGATCGGGGATCTCGACCGGACCCGCCGGGGCGTTGTCCTGGCAGGCGGCGAGCGACGGGAACACGGCGGCCATCAGGTCGTCCGCCTCCATCCGCTGGATGTTGAACGGGTTGAGCCGCCCGCCCTTGCGGCGCAGAACGGCGAGCGACCGGTTGAGGTTCCACCGCCAGCGGGCAGTGAACATCGGGCTGCGTAGCACGGCCTGAGAGACGGCGTCCTGCACGTTGTGGGAGCGAAGGAAGGCGGGCACGTCCTCGAGGGGGAAGGAGTGCTGGGGGCCCAGCGAAAGCAGTGCGGCGTCGTTGCTTGCCGCCGCTTGGAGCTCGAAGTCGAACGTCAAGCAGAACTTCTTGCGCAGTCCGAGGCCGAGCGCCCGGTTGACCCTGGCGCCCAACGGGGCGTGGACGA
>JBOGZM010000443.1:0-3116 GCA_050697255.1 Solirubrobacterales bacterium | reverse complement strand
CACGGGATGCGAGCACGATGCCGACGAGGGCCAGCGCGATGCCCACGTACTGAAGCTCGGCCGGCCGATCCCCACCCGCCACCCCCACGGCCAGCGGCACGATCGCCGCCGTGGCGGAGATCGGTGCGACGACCCCCATGTTGCCCACCGCGAGACCGCGATAGAAGGCGGCGAGGCCGACGGCGCCCGCAATGCCCGACAGCGGCGCCCACAGCGCCAGGTCGCCGCCGGGCGGGCCTTCAGCCCGGATCGCAACGTACGCGCCGATCAGCACGAGGCCGGTGAGCTGCGACGCCACGAGCACGTTCAGGACCGGGAGGCGGCGGCTCTTGAGCCCGCCGAGGAAGTCCCCGGCGCCCCAGGCGACGCTGGAGGCGAAAGCGAGCAGGAGAGCGGCCACGGCGGCGGATCTTCACAGAGCGCTCTCCAATACCCTTCCCCGCCGGATGAGCCTGGTCGTAGTGGGATCCATCGCCTTCGACGCCGTGCGCACCCCCTTCGGGGAGCGCGAGCGCATGCTGGGCGGCTCCGCCGTCCACTTCTCGCTGGCGTCGAGCTTCTTCACCGACGTGAGCGTGGTCGGCCCGGTCGGAGACGACTTCGGCGCAGCCGAGTACGAGGTGCTCGCCAACCGCGGCGTGCGCACCGACGACATCGAGCACGTGGCGGGCGGGAGGACGTTCTTCTGGCGCGGGCACTACGACTACGACCTCAACGTCGCGCACACCGACGAGACGCAGCTGAACGTGTTCGGCGACTTCCAGCCCAAGCTTTCCGAGGAGTCGAAGCGCTCCGAGTCGGTGTTCCTGGCAAACATCCAGCCGGACCTGCAGCTCGAGGTGCGCGAGCAGTGCACCGCCGCGACGCTGGTGGGCCTTGACTCGATGAACCTCTGGATCGAGTCAGCCCGCGACTCGCTCACGCGCGCCATCGGCGCGGTGGACCTGGCTCTGATGAACGACGCGGAGCTGCGGATGCTGACGAAGCAGCCGAACCTCCTGCGCGCGGCGCGTGACGTGATGGCGATGGGGCCGCGCGGGGTAGTTGCGAAGCAGGGCGAATACGGTGCCGCCCTGTTCACGGAAGACAGCTTCTTCGCCCTGCCCGGCTACCCGCTCGAGGAGGTCATCGACCCGACCGGCGCGGGCGACAGCTTCGCGGGGGGATTCCTGGGTTACCTGGACGCGATCGGGGCCGCCGCCGTCGACGACCAGGCGCTGCGCCGAGCGATGACGTATGGCTCGGTGATGGCCTCCTTCAACGTCGAGCAGTTCGGCACCGAGCGCGTGCAGCGCCTCACTCACGGAGAGATCAACCGGCGCTTCGAGGACTTCAAGGTCATGACCCATCTCGATGCGGTGCCACTCGAATTGCGCGTGTTCGGCTGACACCCCTTTCCCGCTAGCCTGTCGGGTGCCCTGAACCGCGCAAAGCGCGGGATTTCGCGCCACCACACCAGCCTTCGAGGGAGCCGACATGACAACGGAGCAGAAGACCAAGCCCGAGCCGGCCGACGGCGTACCCGCGGGCGGGCGCGACGTCCTGAGCGTCACGGACGAGCGCACGGGCCGACAGTACGAGCTGCCGATCGAGGACGGCGCGATCCGCGCAGCTCACCTGCGGCAGATCAAGGCGTCGGACGACGACTTCGGGCTCATGTCGTATGACCCCGCGTTCCTGAACACGGCCTCCTGCCGCAGCGCGATCACCTGGATCGACGGCGACAAGGGGGAGCTGTGGCACCGCGGGATCCCGATCGAGCAGCTGTGCGAGCACAGCAACTACCTCGAGGTCGCCTATCTCCTGATCTTCGGGGAGCTTCCCCGGAAACAGGAGCTCGAGGCGTGGGTGCACGACATCACGACCCACACCTTCGTGCACGAGAACATCAAGAAGTTCGTCGAGGGCTTTCGCTACGACGCCCACCCGATGGGCATGCTGCTCGCCTCGGTCGGTGCGCTGTCCACGTTCTACCCCCAGGCCAAGGAGATCAAGGACCCCGGCGAACGCTACATGGCGACGATCCGGATGATCGCGAAGGTGCCGACCCTGGCCGCGTTCGCCTACCGGCACAACCTCGGCCTGCCGTACGTGTATCCGGACAACGACCTCCACTACCCAGGCAACTTCCTCTCGATGATGTTTCGCATGACCGAGCTGAAGTACGATCCCGACCCGCGGCTCGCGAAGGCGCTGGACGTCCTGTGGATCCTGCACGCGGACCACGAGCAGAACTGCTCGACGAGCGCGGTGCGCGGTGTCGGGTCGTCGCAGGTCGATCCATATTCGGCGGTCGCCGCCGGCGTCGCGGCGCTCTACGGGCCCCTGCATGGCGGCGCCAACGAGGCCGTGCTGCGCATGCTCGACCGGATCGGGACGACGGACAGGGTCCCGGACTTCCTCGAAGGCGTGAAGGAGGGCAAGGAGCGCCTGATGGGCTTCGGCCACCGGGTCTACAAGAACTACGATCCGCGCGCGCGGATCATCAAGAAGCACGTCGACGCGGTGTTCGAGGTAACGGGTCGCAACCCGAAGCTCGACCTCGCGGTCGAGCTGGAGAACCGCGCGCTCGACGACGAGTACTTCACGAGCCGCAAGCTCTACCCGAACGTGGACTTCTACTCGGGCCTGATCGACGAGGCGCTGCGCCTACCGCCCGCGATGTTCACCGTCATGTTCGCGATCCCACGCACCTCCGGCTGGATGGCGCAGTGGCAGGAGATGGTGGATGACCCGGAGCAGAAGATCGCCCGCCCGCGTCAGGTCTACACGGGCGGCGGCCCCCGGGACTACGTCCCGATGGATCAGCGCTAGCCGGCCCGGTGTCGCAGGCGCTGGTCGAGAGGATCCTCGCCGGATACGACCTGTTCAACGGGGGAGAGCTCGAGCAGGCGCTGATCGGCTTCTCCGATGACATCGAGTGGGTCGCGCCCGACATGGTCCCGGATCCGGGACCACACAGGGGCCCGGAGGGCGTACGCCGGTTCTGGGAGATGTGGCGCGAGTCCTTCCAGGACTTCAGGCTCGAGGTTCTGGAGGTGCACGACCTCGACGAGCATGTCGTCGTGATCGCCCGGGTCCACGGCACGGGGCGTGACAGCGGCGCACCCGTGAAC
>JBOGZM010000442.1:0-13542 GCA_050697255.1 Solirubrobacterales bacterium | reverse complement strand
CCAGATGAGCGGGTTGGCGACGATGTTGTAGAAGCGGTCGTACGCCTCCGCTTCGGACTCCACGAGCTTGATGCGGTACGGCGTGCCGTCCACGTCGCACTCGAAGCCGCGCCCGCCGTGGGAGCGGCTGACCTCGACGTCCTCGTCGGTCATGGCGGACGCGATCCACAGCGCGTCGCGGTGACGCAGCAGTCCCATCAACGCGGTCACGAGCCCGCCCCCGCCGCGCCGCGGCACCAGCGCGCCCCGCTCGTCGCGATCGAAGGTCGCGGGGCCCCTGTTGGACAGCAGGACGAGGGGCTGCTTCATCGGGCGGACCCCGTTCAGGCGAGGTCGGTGAAGATGCGCAGCCAGTCCCGCAGCAGCCGCGGCATCAGGAAGTGCGTGCGGACGTATTCCTTGCCCGCGCGGCCGAGGCGTTTCCCCAGCTCGGGGTCTGAGAGGGCCTCGATGCACGCTTGCGCGGCCTCCTCGGGGGAGTTGACGAGATAGCCGGTCGACCCGTCCTGGATCTGGAGCGGGATCCCGCCCACGTTGCCCGCGATCGTGGGCCGGGCCTTCCAGAGCGCCTCGGAGACGGTGAGCCCGAACCCCTCGCGGATCGACTTCTGCAGCACGACGTCCGCCTGCGACTGGAACGCGTTGACCTCGATTGCGCCCACGTTGTTGAGGTTGTTGAGGATCTTGATGTCCTCGTCTCCGGCCGCGTGCTCGTGGGTCTGCTGGAAGAAATCCCAGCCCTCGGGGTCGTCGGTCGCCATCGAGCCCACGAGCGCGAGCTGCACGTCCTCCACCTGCTTCTTCACCTCTCGGTACGCGTCGATCACGCCCAGCGGGTCCTTCCAGGGGTCGAACCGCGAGACCTGGCAGATCAGCGGCCGGTCCACGTCCACGCCGAACTGATCGCACACGAAGGCGGCGTCCTCGGGTGACAGGGCCATGTTCTTGGGCGACAGCGGGTCGATCGCCGGCGGCAGGATCTCGACCTTGCCGTTCACACCGGGGGGCACGTAATCCCGAAGGTGGAAGACCTTGCAGTCATAGGGCTCGACCATGGGCACCACCCGCCCGAGGACGTCCGAGTTCGGGGTCGAGAGGTCGATGTGACAGCGCCAGATCCACCGGCCCGGGCGGTCGGGCAAGTAGCCCCGCATCGCCGCGGGCTGAGGGTCGTGGACGATCACGTAGTCGCAGTCGCCGTCGAGCTCGGCGGCGTTGAGCTTGTTGTAGCGGTGGAAGATCTCCCAATCTTCCTCCGACAGCCCGTGCGGGTTGCCCTGCAGCGCGTTGTGCAGCAGCTTCGTGACGTTGAAGAACTCCTCGCGCCCGAGGATGATCTGCCAGTCGCACTCGAGGCCCGCGTCGCGCATGAGGGGTACCAGCGCGTAGAGGATCTCCGACACCCCCCCGCCCATTGCCGTCGCGCTCAGGTGCAGGACGCGCTTGCCCTGCAGCGGCTCCGACAGCGCCTGAATCTCCTCCACGAGCGCGCGGCCGATCAGGTGCCGGTAATCGCCTAGGGCCTTGTGGCCAACGCTGACCGGTTGTAGCAAGGTGAGTGGGGGGTTGGTGTGTGGTGGCGAGGGAAGGTCCGAGCGGGATCCCGCCTGGAACCGGCGGTTCAGCGCGCAGAGCCGCCGTAAGTTATCTCAGCATCTCATCGGGCACCCCGGCCGGCATGCCGATTTCCGCAACCTCGGATGCGGGATGCCCGCTCGGGCGCCGATTCAGTCCTCGCTCGCCAGCCGGTTGAACCCGCGTTCCACGAAGGCGAGGATGGTCTCGTGCAGCCGTGGGTTGGACGCGGCGACGCACGACATCTGGTACTCGTGGCCGGAGCCGAGCAGCGGGCGGTCTGCAAGCGACTCTCCACGTGCGTCGCTCACCGTCCCGCCGGCCTCCTCGAGGCACAGGACCGGGGCCGCGAGGTCGTAGGGCGAGTTGTTCAGCACCGCTCCGCCGCCGACCTGCTCGAATCGGCCTCGCAACCCCGGCACCTCCTCGATCATCCGAGATCCGACGTCGAGATAGGCGTCGAGCTGCCCGGTGACGATCCGCGTCAGGTCGAACGCCGCGGACCCGAGGTCGAACACCGCGCCGCCCACCGAGGACGCGTCGACCAGCTCCCCGAGCACGGCGATCAGCGGCACCGCCGGCCGGCCGCGGAAGCCGAGGGTCCAGAACATCAGGCCGACCTCTGCATTCGGGCTGAGGACGGCCGGCGGCCGCCCGCCGTCGGCGGAGTGGATCTCCAGGCCGCTCCCGCGCTCGGCAACGAAGGCCGTGCCGCTCTTGATCTCGGCGACGCATGCCGCTTCGACGTCCCGCATGGCCGGCGCGCCGTCGCCCAGCGGGGCCGCGGCGACGGCCACGCAGCAGGATTCGAGTCCCGCCATCGCCGGCCTGGTCCCGTCGATCGGATCGACGAGCAAGACGTGTGCCGGCCGGGACGTGCCGGCCGGCATCACGAGCCCCCGGTCCTCCGAGTAGTACGCCAGGTTTGCGGCGCGCTCGGCCAGGAAGCGCTCCAGGAACGTCTCCGCCTCCTCGTCGATCGCGAACGTCACGTCGCCGCCGATGCCGGCCTGGAGGTGTGCACGGCCCGCGTGTGAGCCGAGGTGCGGCAGCACGTGCTCGCGCAGGCCGAGCGCGAGCTCCGTGACGAGCTCCCTCACGCGACTGGGGCCACTAGCGCTCGGGAACCCTGTCGGGCCGCTCGCCGAGCGTCACGGTGGCGGTGCGCCGTTCGTCCCCGCGGTACAGCTCCAGGGCCACCCGATCGCCCGGCCGGAAGCGGGTGATCAGCTCGCTGAAGTCCTTTTCGCGCGTGACACGGCGGCCGGCCACCCTCGTCACGACATCGCCGCCCGTGCGCACCAGCGTGGCCTGGAAGCGGGTCTCGCGTCCTCCACCGCGGATGCCCGCCTTCGCCGCCGGGCCGTCCTTCACAACCTCGGCCACGATCGCGCCCTCGTCGACGGGCACGCCCAGCTTGCGCGCGAGCTGCGGATACAGGCGCTGCGAGCTGATTCCGATGTAGGCGTAGCTTGCCTCGCCGTTGGCCCGGATCTGGCGAATCGAGCGCCGGACGGTGTCGCCCGACACGGCGAAGCCGACCCCCACGCTGCCGCCGCCGGAGGAGCGGATCTGGGAGTTGATGCCGATCACGCGCCCGCGCGCGTCGAGCAGCGGCCCACCGGAGTTGCCCCGGTTGATCGCTGCGTCCGTCTGGATCGCGTCGCCGATCGAGAAGTCCGTCAGCGCCTCGATGGTGCGGTCCTTCGCCGACACGACGCCGATCGACAGCGAGCCCTGCTCGCCGAACGGGCTGCCGATCGCCGCCACGGGCTCGCCGACCTGGACGTCCCGCGTGCGAGCGAACGACAGGGGCACCAGCTCCAGTCCCTCCGGGTCGACCTTCACCACACCGACGTCCGCGTTCGGGTCGTAGCCCACGATCTCCCCCTCGACCTGGTTGCCGTCCTCGAACTGGACGAAGACCTCCCGTGCGCGTGTCACCTTGTCGCCGGTGCCGTCCGTGACGACGTGCGCGTTGGTCGCGATGTAGCCGTCGCCGTCGAGCACGAACCCGCTGCCCTGGCCGGCGCCGCCCTCACCGCCGAGGATCTCCCGCAGGCTCTGCCTGCCGAACAATGAGGTGACCGTCACGACCCCTGGCGACAGGCGCTCGTAGATCGCCGCCGGGTTGAATCCGTTCTTGCCGCCCAACCCCTCGACGACCTCGACTCGCGTGCGCTCGACGGTCGAGGAGTTGCTCTCCTCGTCGCTGTCGCCGCCGCAACCGGCGAACGCCACCACCGTGACCAGCAGGGCCAGCGCGAATGACGCGACCCGGCTCATGCCGGCAGCGGCTCCCGTGCGCGGGGCCGCGGGCGCTGCTCGCGCTCGGGGGCGAGCGGCAGCGCGAGGGTGAAGACCGTGGTGCCCGGGCGCGAGCTGACCTCCAGCGTCCCCTCCATCCGGTGCGCGAGCTCGCGGGCGATCGCGAGCCCGAGGCCCGAGCCCTGGCCCGAGTCGCTGGTGTGGAAGCGGTCGAACACGTGCGCCAGCTCCCGTCTGCGGATCCCGGGTCCATTGTCCGTGACGAGCAGCTCGGCGACGGGCGCCGACCCCGGCATGCGCCGGGCCCGGGCCACGATCGACACCGTCGTTCCCGCGGGAGTGTGCACGAGCGCATTGTCCACCAGCACCCGCACGATCTGAGCCACCCGCTCGGGGTCGCACACCGCTTCCACGTCGATGTCCGCGTCGCGATCGACGACGTCGATGGCCGCCTCGTTGCGGGCGGCGGCGGCCGCGAACTCGCCTGCCACCTGGTTCGCAAGCGTGCGCAACGGAACCGGCTCCAGCTCCAGCTCGAGCGAGCCGGCGTCGAGGCGCGAGAGGTCCAGCAGATCGGTTGTGAGCTTCTGCAGGCGGTCCACCTGCTCGCGCATCGTGGTCAGGAACTCCTCGCGGGTCTCCTCGTCCAGCTCCTCGTCCTGGAGCAGCTCGACGAAGCCGCCGAGCGAGAAGATCGGAGTGCGAAGCTCGTGCGATGCGTTCGCGATGAACTCCTTGCGCGCGGTGTCGAGGCGCGCCAGCCGGCGCTGCATCTCGTTGAACTTCTGCGCCAGCTGCCCCAGCTCGTCGGCGGAGTCGACCGGGATCGGCTCGGAGAAGTTCCCGGCGGCCACCTCTCCGACAGCGTGCTCCAGGCGCTTCACCCGGCGGGCCAGCACGCTGGCGGCGTAGTACCCCGTCACGACCGCGAGCACCAGCGCGATCAGCCCCGCGATCAGGACCTGACGCTGGATCACCCCAACCGTGTCCTGCACCTCGTCGAGCGGCTCCGAGAACACCACCACCCACGACGGCTGGTCGCGATAGAAGATCGGCCGCGCGGCCTGCGCGAGCCCGTCTCCGCCCTCGCCACTCGAGGATGTCTCGACTCGCCCGGAGCGGAATGCCCTCAACACGAGGTCGACCGACGGTTGCAGCCTGGCGTCGGCACGGCTCGAGTCGGATACGACGTACGGCGGGGAGCCGCCCAGGTTCTCGGGGTCGAGCTCGTCCACGGGGATGTCGAGCAGCGTCACCCGCGCGCCGGTCTGCTCGCTCAGCGCGCTCGTCAGCGAGTCCAGCTGAGCTGCCGTGACCTCCTGCGCGATCGCCTGTTCGAACGGTTGCGAGTACGACGCCGAGTCACGCTGGAGCGCGTCGATCTTCTGGGACGTGAGCTTCGATTCGAGCTGCGGGACCACATAGAAGTACAGGACCATGATGGCCCCGGCCGTGATCGTGAAGAACAGGAACGTGAGCCGGTTCTTGATCGACGTGTGCCAGATCCGCTGCCACATCGCGCGTCCCTGGCTCATTCGTCCCTGAAGCGGTATCCGACCCCGCGCACCGTGAGCAGGTATTCGGGGTTGCGCGGGTCACGCTCCAGCTTCTCTCGCAGGTGGCGGATGTGGACGTCGATGGTCCGCTGGTCGCGAAATGCCGAATCGCCCCAGATCCGGTCCAGCAGCATGTCGCGGGTGTAGACCCGCCCCGGGTGCCGGGCCAGCACGGAGAGGATCTCGAACTCGACGTAGGTCAGCTGCACCGGCTGCCCGCCCAACTCGGTGGTGCGCTTCGCCAGGTCGATGTGCAGGTCGCCACGGTCGAGCGGCTCGTCGCTGCCGTTCACCTGGCCCATCTCGGCGCGTCGCAGCGCGGCGCGCACCCGGCTCCGGAACTCCCGCATGGAGAACGGCTTGGTGATGTAGTCGTCGGCCCCGATCTCGAGCCCGAGCACCTTGTCGATCTCCTCGGCCTTGGCGGTCAGCATGATGATCGGCACCGAGCTCTTCGCGCGCAGCCGCCGGCACACCTCCAGGCCGTCGACCTTCGGCAGCATGATGTCGAGCACGACGAGGTCGAACCGCTCGTTCTCGAAGCGCTTCAGCGCCTCCTGGCCGTCGAGCGCGGGCACGACCTCGTAGCCCTCCTTTTCCAGGGGAAAGCTGAGCAGCTTCTGGACAGGCTGCTCGTCGTCGACGAGCAGTATCCGTACCGCCCTGCCACGCGCCCCGTCCTGATCGTGGAATCCGACGTCCGACATCTGACTCTGTAAGCGATTGTAGGCGGCCGCTGGGGTTCTCCGGCCCGATGGCCAGGACGAGGTGCACGGGGGCTACGCCCCTCGCCGCCTGCGGCGACTCCCCCCAAGCCGGGTGATATACACAGCGCACCGTTGGTCGATCCGCGCATCTACAGGGCATCGTTCGTACCTGCCCTGCTGGCGCTTATCGTCGCCATGTTCTCGCTCACGTCCCGCCCGGGGCCGCACGCGTCCGATCTGGCGCCGGACGCGTTCAGCGGTGTGGACGCGCTTGCGGATACGCGCGAGTTCGTGCAGCGCTTCCCGGACAGGCAGGCGGGGAGCCCCGGTGACGCCGGGCTTGGGGATCTCGTCGCCACCCGTTTCCGGGCGCTCGGGCTCGAGACCACGCGGCAGCGCTTCTTCGCGGACGTGGACGGCCGAGAGCAGGAGCTCTCGAACGTGATCGGGAGGCTGCGAGGTCGTTCGGACCGGGAGGTGGTGATCATGGCTCACCGCGACTCGGCCGGGCGCCTGGGCGCCGCCTCCGCTTCCGGGACCGCCGTGCTGCTCGAGCTGACCCAGGCGCTCGATGCGCTCGATCGAAGCAAGACGATCGTCGTCGTCTCGAGCGACGGCGCGACGGTCGACGCTGCGGGGGCACGGCGCTTCGCGGACCACTATCCCGGCCGGGGAAAGGTCGACGTCGCGCTGGTCATAGACGACATCGGCGCGACGGACCTGCGCCGGCCGTTCGTGCTGCCGTGGTCAACCGACTCACGCCGCGCATCGCTTGTTGCCGACCGGACGGTCGAGGCTGCGCTGCGCCGCGAGACGGGAGCGACGGCGGGATCGGAGTCCTGGCTGGGTCAGTTCGTGCGCCTGGCCTGGCCGCTCACGCTCCGTGAGCAGGGACCCCTGGTAAGCGCCGGCCTCGACGCGGTGACGCTCACCGCCCGCGGTGGGTTGCCCCGCGGCCCTGGCGCCGACACGCTTCCCGGGGTGTCGGCCGACCGCCTCACACGCTTCGGGCGCGCCGGCTTTGCGAGCGTGCTGGCGTTTGACTCCCCGCGCTTCCGGGCCGCTGCCACGAATCGTGACCTGGTCCTCGGGCGCAACGTGCTCCCGTCCTGGTCGCTCGGGCTCCTGGCGGCGGCGCTCACCCTGCCTGCGCTGGCGGCGGCGATCGACGCCGTGGCTCGTGGCCGCCGCCGGCGCGCGCCGGTCGGGGAGTGGCTCGCCTGGGCGCTCGGAGCCGCCGTCGCATTCGGCATCGCGGCGCTGGGCGCGATCGTGTTCGAGCTGGTCAACTGGCTCCCGGGCTCGATCGAGGAAGCCGTGGCGCCCTCCACCGCGCCTTCCTTCGGAGAAGCCGCGCCGGCGCTGGCGGCCCTCGGGCTGCTGCTCACGCTTGCCTGGATCACGGTGCGGCGGCTGTTTGGCGGAGACGCGCACCTGCGCGACATTCCCTCGGGCGCCGCGGCGGTTGCGCTGATGCTGGCGATCGAGGTGCTGGTGGTGTGCGCACTCAATCCATATGCCGGGCTGCTGCTGGTGCCGGCGGCGCATCTGGCGCTGCTTACGGCGCTGCCGGAGCGGCCGCGCCGTTCGATGCTCGCGCCGGCGATCCTCGCAGGGGGTCTCGTGCTTCCGGCGCTGGCGCTGCTGTACTACGGTGCGCGGCTCGACCTCGGGCTGTCGCTGGACAGTTATGCGCTGATGCTGGTGAGCGCGTTCAGCGGGTCGCTCGCGAGTGTTGTGGTGGGCTCGCTGCTTGCCGGGACGCTTGCATCCGCCGTGATCGTCACCTTAAGCGCAGGCAGGCGTGAGCCGCCGTCCGGGGTGACCGTGCGCGGTCCCGTGACGTATGCCGGGCCCGGGTCGCTGGGCGGCACGGAGTCGGCGCTGCGCCGCTGACGCGCGCGAGGTGCTGGACGGCAGTCGTATGCCGGGGCCGGGGCGCCGGGTCGATAACCACCCCAGATCGGATTGGAGAACGACAAAATGGCTGCACGGACCCGAGACACCAGACAGCGCAAACTGAAGCGGCAGGTTGCCCGCAACTCGTACACGGTGGATCCCGAGCGTGTCGCGACGGCGATCATCGTGAAGCTCGTCCAGGAGGATCCCTCCGCTCCCGATCCCTTCTCAGGTGGTCCCACCCCGCGAGCCGGCGGGGTCGACCGGTTTCGTCAAGCAGCGTAAGCGCCGCTTCCTCCCCGTCCGACGCCCGGCCGATCCAGGTCACCGGCGACCCGCTGTCCTCCCCCGCCCGCTCAACCGCCCCGCGCGCATCTTCGGGCGCCGTGAGCAGCAGCTCGTAGTCCTCCCCGGCTTCGGCTGCAAGCTCGACCGGGTCGATCCCGACGGCGGCCGCCACGTCCGCGACGCCCTCGTCCACCGGCAACGAGTCGAGCCGCACCTCGATGCCGACCTCGCTCTGCTCGCAGAGCCGCTCGAGGTCGGACGCGATCCCGTCGCTGACGTCCAGCATCGCGCTCACCCCGGCCGCCGCGAGCGCGCGACCCGCCTTCAGCAGGGGACGCGGGCGCAGGTGGCGATCGAGCAGGCGTGCGCCCGTCTGCACGTCGATCCCGGCCGGCTTGCGGTCCAACAGCAGCAGGCCGGCGCCTGAGCCCCCCAGCGCACCGGTGACGCCCACGAGGTCGTGGGGCCGGGCGCCGCTGCGCGTGACCAGCCGATCGGCGCCGTTCGCGTACCCGACGACCGTGACCGCCATGAACAGCTCGTCGGCGCGGGTCAGGTCCCCGCCGCAGATCTGGACACCATGCTCCTCTGCCAGTGTCCGTGCGCCGTCCGCCAGCTCGAGCGTCTCGCGCTCACCCAGGTGGTCCGGCAGGCCGACCGCGAGGTAGGCCTCCCCCGGCAGCGCGCCCATCGCCGCGATGTCCGACAGCGACGCGGCCAGGCACTTGTGCCCGAGGTCGCGCAGGGACGTCGTCACGAGCCGGAAGTGCACGCCCTCGACGAAGGCGTCCACGGACGTCACCGCCACGCTTCCGCCTGGACGGACGACCGCGGCGTCGTCGCCAGAGCCGACGATCACGCGGTCCCGCGGCGCACCCATGCGCGCCCGGATCTTGCCCAGGAGGTCGAACTCGTTCATGGGGATCAATAGGGCGAAAACGGTTCCAGCGGCATTGCGATCACCATCATGTAGGCGCAGAACGCGATGCTCGCGAGGAGCAGTCGCCGGTCCGCGCCCAGGGCGGCCAGCGGCATCAGCCAGATCGCGTACCAGGGGACCAGCCAGGCGGACGCCACCAGCAAAGCGAGCGTGGCCCAGCCCGCGGGCGCGACCCAGCCCGTGACCTCGGTGCGCCGCCGCCACGCCGCGCGCAGGAGCAGCGCCAGCGCGACCACGAACAGCGCGCCGAACGCGACGCGCGTGTAGTCGACCAGCGACTCCGCCGATCCCCCGGCGAGGGCCGCCAGGGCGTCGGCCGCGCGCTGCGGGATGCTCCAGCGGCTGGTGCGGTCCTGGTTGTCGCTGAGCACCCCGAGGGACTCGAGTGCGCCGTCCCCGAAGGCGATCACGGCCACGATCACGACGCCCAGCGCTGCCGCCGCGGCGCCGGCGATCAGCGCCCAGCGGTTGCGTGCTCCGATCAGCATGAAGGGGGCCACGATTCCGGCGGATGCCTTCACCGCGCCGGCAGCCGTCGTAAATGCGCCCGCCAGCGCCTCGCGGGCCGGACGCATCGCGATCAGCGCGGCGACGCCGCCCATCCAGAGCAGCACCGTGAGGGCGTCGTTGTGCGCTCCCCCGACGGCGTGCACCAGCACCAGGGGATTGAGGCCCACGGCCAGCGCCGGAAGGCGCGGGTCGCGGCCGAGGCGGCGCGCACACGACCACACCAGCGCCACCACGCCGAGGCTCGCCAGCGCCGCGACGACCTTCAGGGTCCAGAACGCGAACGGGACGCTGGTCTTCGCGAGTGGGAGGGTGAGGACGGTGAACAGCGGGCCGTACACGCTGGTGAAGTCCTTCGAGCCGGCGAACGGGTACACGGGGTCGCCGGTCACGTCGGATGGGCTGTGCAGGTAGGGATTGAGGTCGTGCACCACGTCCAGCCGCGCGTAGGCGATGTAGCTGAACGCGTCCTGGGACAGCAGCGGCGGCGCGAGTGCGAACAGCACGTGCGCCCCCACGACCGCGGCAGCGACCGTGCGCCACCCCAGGTGCGCTGCCCCTGCCAGCACGGCGCAGTAGAGCGCCAGCGCGGCCCACAGGCCGGCATAGAAGAGAGGGCCGGAAAGGCCGCCGTCGGCGAAGCCGGCACCGAGGGGCTGGAGCGGGCCAAGCAGCCAGCCCGGTGACCCGCCGCCGGTGGCAAGCACCACGTCCGAGCCGGGCTCGGACCACAGCGCCGCGAGCGCGACGTAAACGGCCAGGAGCAGTGCGAGCGCCGCCGGCGCCGCTCTGTTACTGGTCTCCGCCTCCCAGGCCGGTGCCGCCGTCCTGCCCGCCGTTTCCGTTGCCGGGAGCGTCGCCGCCGGGCGCCGATCCGCTGTCATCAGGGGCCCCTCCCCCGCTCGGCTCGTCGTAGAGGCGAGGATCGTAGCCCTGATACCCGCCGCCGGTGGTGTCCCCGCCGGAGCCGTTGCCGCCGCTGTAGCCGTAACCCGTTCCGCCCTTGGAGTACTTGCCGAAGAAGGGCGACCATGAGATGCGGGTCTTCGGCTGCGGGAAGTCGTCGCAGCTGCTGCCCTTGGCGACGTCCATGAACTTCTTCCAGATCTCGGCCGGGAAGGTTCCCCCCGCGACCGAGATGCCGTGGACGCTGCGCATCTCCCGCAGCGCATCGGGATAGCCGACCCAGACCGCGGTGGCGAGGTGCGGCGTGTAGCCGTCGTACCACGCGTCGTTGAAGTTGTCGGTCGTGCCGGTCTTGCCGGCGGAGGGGCAGCTGATGTTGGCCCGCGTGCCTGTCCCCGACGTGACGTTCTGCTTGAGGATCTTCGTCACCTCATAGGCCTGCGCGTCCGAGAGCACACGCTCACGCTTCGGCTTGCCCAGTTCCTCCACCTCGCCGTCGGGAAACCTGACGCGCAGGATCGCGATCGGCTTGTTGCGCATCCCTCCCGAGGCAAGGGTCGCGTACGCGTTCGCCATCTCCAGGGGAGACACTCCCCGGGTCAGGCCGCCCAGGCCTTCGGCCGGATAGCCGTCGAGCTTGGTCGTGATGCCCATGTCCTTCGCCGTCTCGGCGACGCTCCTGGGGCCGAGGTCGAGGTCGAGCTGGGCGAACACCGTGTTGTCGGAGCGCAGCGTCGCGCGCACGAGGTTCATCGAGCCGCCGTAGCTGTGATCGTAGGTCTGCACCTTCCAGGGGCCGTAGTCGGTCGTCTTCAAGTCGAGCGGGCGGGAGACGTAGCTGGTCGAGTAGGGGTTCACGCCGCGTCGGATCGCGGTCGTGAGGACGAACGTCTTGAACGCCGAGCCCGGCTGGCGGTGGCCCTGGGCGGCGAGGTTGTACTGGTCGTGCTTGTACTTCGAGCTGGACGCCATCGCCTTGATGTAGCCGGTGCGCGGGTCGATCGCGACCACGGCGCCGCTCGGGTCACCTGCGTAGGACAGGGTGGAGTCGATCGCCTCGCGGCCCGCCTTCTGGAGCTTCGGGTCGATCGTCGTGTACACCTTCAGCCCGCCCTTGCGCACCGTGTTGACGCCGAAGCGGTCGATCAGCTGCTGCTTCACGTAATCGAAGAAGAACGGCTCGCGGATCTTGATGTAGAGGTCGCCACGCCGGACACCCAGCGGCGCACGACGCGCCTCCTGGGCGCGCGAGTCGGAGATGTAGCCGAGGTCGGCCATCTTCTCGAGCACCTTGTTGCGCCGCTCCAGCGCGTCGCGCGGGTTCTGGAAGGGGTTCAGCTTGCTCGGTGCCTGGGGAAGTCCAGCGAGCAGGGCCGAGTCCTCGAGCGTGAGGTTCTTGGCCGGCTTGTCGAAGAACGTCTGTGCAGCGGCCTGGACCCCGACCGCGGTCTGGCCGTCCACCGTCCCGTACGGGACCGAGTTCAGGTAGCTCTGCAGGATCCAGCGCTTGGAGTGGCGGTCCTCCAGCTCCTCGGCCAGGCGCGCCTCCCGGATCTTCCGTTCCAGTGTCCGCTCACGCCCGACGTAGAGATTGCGGACCAGCTGCTGGGTGATGGTCGACCCTCCCTCGACGGCCTTGCCGGCCTCCAGGTTCTTGAACGCGGCGCGGGCGATGCCCTCGTAGTCCACTCCTCCGTGCCGGTAGAAGCGCTCGTCCTCGATCGCGATCGTCGCGGCCTGCATCGACTCCGGGATCCGCTGCAGCGCAATGGGCGTCCGGATCTCGTCGGACTGGATGAACCCGAGCCGCGTCCCGTCGGCGGCGTACACCGCGGAGCTGGTGCCCTGGTCGATGGGCTTCAGCGAGTCGAGGGGTGGCGCCGAGGCCGCCACCGAGAGGACGTAGCCGGCCAGCGACAGCACCGCGATCACCGCGGCCAGCAGCAGCACGAACAGGCCCAGCATGACCTTGCTCGGCCTGTGCGTGCGCCTGTAGCGCCTTCGCTCGCGGTAGGTCATCTGAGGGGTCGGTCCATCGGCATGCGCGAGGGCCTCGGGCCGGGCCCCTGCCTGGTTGCTGTCGGACCGGCGCGGTGCGTCTCTCCAGTGCGGCGCACGATCCGGTTCGGATCAGGTGCCGCCGTCCCTGCCAGGGGCGCTGCGCCCGAGTATATCCCTGCAATCTGGGTTGTTGACCAAGCGCCCTGGAGAGCGCCGGCGTGCCCGTTCTCACCGACGGCTCCCTTTTCGCTTTCCCAGCGGCGGTAGACTCGCCGCTGGCATGGCGGTCGAGGAACGCGTCACCTTTTGCCGCATCTGTGAGCCGCTCTGCGGCATGGTCGCGACGGTCGAGGACGGCCGTCTGACTCGGCTCCGCCCCGATCCGGATCACCCGCTCTCCCGCGGCTATGCCTGTCCCAAGGGCATTGCGATGGAGGGCGTGCAGAACGACCCGGACCGGGTCCTCTACCCGCTGCGGCGTGCCGGCGGCCCCGGCGAGTTCGAGCGCGTCACGTGGGAGGAGGCGTTGAGCGACATCGCCGGCCGCCTGCGCGTGATCCTCGGCCGGCACGGCCGTGAGTCCGTGGGCTGGTACATGGGCAACCCGGGAGCGTTCAGCTACAGCCATACCCTGTGGGTGAAGGGTTTCCTCGACGGCCTCGGCAGCCCGCACTACTACACGGCCGGATCGCAGGACGTGAACAACCGCTTCGCGGCCTCGGCGCTGCTGTACGGGTCGCCGCTGCTGGTCCCGATCCCGGACCTGAACCGGACGGACTTCCTCCTGATGCTGGGCGCCAACCCGCTCGTCTCGCACGGGTCGGTGCTCTCGGCGCCGCGGGTGCGCGAGCTGCTCAATGCGGTCGTGGATCGCGGCGGCCGCGTGGTGGTGGTC
>JBOGZM010000441.1:0-3672 GCA_050697255.1 Solirubrobacterales bacterium | reverse complement strand
GGCGCCAGTGCCGCCGCCCGACCTCGAGCGCCGCCTGGCCGGGCGCCGGATCGCCGCCCTGCGCCGCCGGGGCAAGTACCTGATCGTGGACCTCGAGGGGGACCGCCATCTCGTCATGCACCTGCGGATGACGGGGAACCTGCTGTGGGTGGCGCCAGAGGACGATCGCGGCCAGCAGCCCTACATCCGCGTGCGCATCACCCTCGACGACCGCCACCGCCTGCTGTTCACCGACCAGCGCCGGTTCGGCACCGGGGTCGTGATCGACGGCACGCCGGCGCTCGACGCCTATCTCGCCAAGCGCGTCGGGCCCGAGCCGCTCGACCGCGAGTTCACCCCGGACGTGCTGGCGCAGGCCGCGCGCGGCCGTCGCGCTCCGGTGAAGGCCTTCCTGCTCGACCAGCGCCGGGTGGCCGGGGTCGGGAACATCTACGCCGACGAGGCCCTGTTTCGCGCCGGCATCCATCCGCTGCGACCGGCGGGGCGCCTGCGCCGGGCGGAGATCGCGCGCCTGCACGCCGGCATCGTGGAGGCGCTCGAGCGCGGCATCGCCCGGCAGGGCGCGTCGATCGACGACTACCGCGACTCGAACGGACAGCGCGGCTCGATGCAGGACGAGTTCCTGATCCACCTGCGGGCCGGGCAGCCGTGCATCCGCTGCGGGCGTCCGGTTACCAAGACCGTTGCGGCCGGGCGCGCGACCTACGTCTGCAGCCGCTGCCAGCCGGCGCCGCGGCGGCGCCGGCAGGCGCACGCGCCATGAGCGGCCCGCTCCCGGACGGCTTCTCCGTCGGCCACTGGACCGACGTCGCGGCGGCAACCGGATGCACCGTCGTCCTGCCGCCGCCAGACGGCGCCGTCGCATCCGGCGACGTGCGGGGCGGCGGTTCGAGCACCCGCGAGACAGAGCTGCTGAGCCCGATCGCGAACGCGGCGCGCGTGCACGGGGTGCTCCTCACCGGGGGGAGCGCCTTCGGTCTCGCCGCGGCCGACGGCGTCGTGCGCTGGCTGGAGCGGAACGGTCGTGGCTACGACACCCCGGGCGGCATCGTGCCGCTGGTGCCGGGCGCGGTCGTGTACGACCTGATCACCGGCGACCCGGCACGCCGGCCCGGTCCGCAGGAGGGCGAGTCGTCATGCGAGGCGGCAAGCGAGGATCCCCAGCTCGGCAGCGTGGGCGCCGGCACGGGCGCCGCGGTGGGCAAGCTCCGCGGGCGGGAGTTCGCAGTCAAGAGCGGGGTCGGGCTCGCCAAGCAGCACCTCCCGCAGGGCGCGAAGCTGGTCGCGCTGGCGGTCGTGAACGCGTTCGGCGACGTGATCGGGGAGGACGGGCAGGTCCTGGCGGGAACACGCGGTGACGACGGCGGCTTCATCGGCACGACAACGCAGCTGCGCACGCGCCTGATCGAGCCGCCGACCTTTCACCGCGGTGAGCCCCTCGAGAACACAACCCTGGTGTGCCTGATGACGGACGCGGACCTCACCAAGGCCGAGTGCGCAATCGTTGCGAAGATGGCCCACGCGGGGATGGCGCGGGCGGTGGACCCGGTCCACTCCTCCGCCGACGGCGACGTGGTGTTCACCCTCGCGACCGGCACGGCGCCGCGCGTCGAGCCGCTGATCGTGGGCGTCGTGGCGGCCGCGCTCACGACGGAGGCGATCCGCGACGGCTGCCGTCAGGCGACCGCCGTGGCGGGCATCCCCTCGCTCGCGGACCTGCGCCGATGACGAGCAACGGCGATCGAGTGCGGAGATCCCTCGAAGCGATGGAGCGAGGTGAGATCGACGCGGTGGCCGCGGAGGCGCATCCCGAGATCGAGTTCGTGAACCCGCCCTACGCCATCGAGCCGGGTACTCGCAACGGCGTCGAAGGGTTCAAGACAGGCATGAGGAACATGCTCGACGCCTTCGAGGAGCTGCGGTTCGAGTCCCTGCGGGTGATCGACCACGGGGACCACGTGATCGCGCTCGGCATGTGGACGGGCCGGGGCCGCGGCAGCCGCTACCGGTTCGAGCCGCAGCCGTTCGCGTTCGTCGTCACCCTGCAGGACGGGCAGATGATCCGCTACGAGTGGTTCGCCGAGCACGCCGAGGCGCTGCGCGCCGGGGAGGTCGACCCCGGCTAGGCCGCGAGTCGCTCCAGGCGTCCCTGCTGATCGGCCTCGAGCAGCTCCTGGAAGCCGCCGATGGCCTCCCCGCCGATCACGATCTGCGGGAAGGTCATCTGGCCGGTGAACTCGGCCAGCCGGCGGCGGCCGACCGGGTCCTTGGCGAGGTTCACCTCCGCGTAGACGAGGCCGTGCGCGCGCAGGAGGTCCTTGGCCCTGATGCAGCGGGCGCAGGGGTCGGTCGTGTAGACCGTGATCTCGAGCTGTGCGGCGACGGTTTCCATCCGGGTCGTGCGTAAGAGTGTAGGCATCGGCGGGGCGGTTTTCCCTGCGCGCATCGTCCGTAGGAGAGGCAGTTGGCGGGCTACTACAAGACCGAAGGGATCGTCCTGCGCTCGATGCGCCTGCGCGAAGCCGACCGGATCATCCATCTCTACACCGGCACGCACGGGCGCGTGAACGCGGTCGTGAAGGGAGTGCGGCGCACGAAGTCGCGCTTCGGCGGCCGGCTCGAGCCGTCCTCTCGGGTGCGGCTCGTGCTCTACGAGGGCCGCGGCGAGCTGCACACCGTCACCCAGGCCGAGGCCGTGGAGTGGTACCCGCGCCTGCGCGAGCACGGTGGCGCGATCCACGCTGCCGGCACGGCATGCGAGTCGGTGCTGCGGATGTTCGGCGACGGCGAGGCGAACGTCGCCGCGTACAACCTTCTCTGCCACGAGCTGCAGCTGCTCGACGCGCGGCCCGACGCGGCCGGCGCGGCGAACCTGCTCGCATTCCGGCTGAAGCTGCTGCTCGCCGCCGGATTCCTGCCGGAGCTGTCGGAGTGCGCGAGCTGCGGGGCGCCGCCCGGCGCCGGCGCCGTCCGCTTCTCCTCCGCCGCCGGCGGGGTGATCTGCGCAGAATGCGGCACGGGCGACGGTTTCTCGCTGGACGAGGCGGCGCGCTCCTTCATGGCGACGGCGCTCTCGGCGCCGCTGAAGGATGCCCCGCAGGCAGCGCGCCCGACCCTCGCCCAGGTCGAGCGGGCGGTCTCGGGAACGCTCGAATACCACGCCCACGTGCGGCTCAGAAGCGTGGCCTGACCGCGGACGCCGCCTGTTCCGGCAATAGAATCCCTGCCGCTCGCCCCGGCGAGTCTCCAATGACGCAGTGGGTGTACGACTTCTCCGAGGGGTCGCGCGAGATGCGTGACCTGCTCGGTGGAAAGGGTGCCAACGTCGCCGAGATGAAGCGCATCGGCGGCCCCGTTCGCGTGCCCGACGGCTTCACGATCACGACTGCGGCATGCGTGGCCTACATGCGCGGCGACGGTGCCTTCCCGGAGGGCCTCCAGGCGCAGGTGGACGAGGCGCTGTCCCGCCTGGAGCACCAGACCGGCAAGGCCCTGGGCGATCCGCGCGACCCGCTCCTGGTCTCCGTCCGCTCCGGTGCGCGCGAGTCGATGCCCGGGATGATGGACACGGTCCTGAACCTGGGCCTCAACGACCGCTCGCTGGAGGGGCTGATCGCCAGTACGCACAACGAGCGCTTCGGGTGGGATTCCTACCGGCGGTTCGTGCAGATG
>JBOGZM010000440.1:0-7529 GCA_050697255.1 Solirubrobacterales bacterium | reverse complement strand
CCACCAGGTGCACCTCGAATGGGGCCAGCGCGCGCGGCCAGGAGATCCCGTGCTCGTCGGCGTACTGCTCGATCGCAGCCGCCAGGATGCGTGCCGGGCCGATGCCGTAGCTGCCCATCACGATCGGTCGCTCCTGCCCGTCCTCGTCAAGGTAGCTGGCGCCCAGCGGCTCCGAATACCGCGTCCCGAGCTTGAAGATGTTGGCCACCTCGATCGCGGGCTCGATGTGGATCGTGCCGCCGCCGGGGCAGGTGTCGCCCTCCTCGACCGTGCCGATATCGGCGAACCGCGGCTCGAAGTCGCGGCCCGCCTCGACTCCACGCACGTGGAAGCCCGTCTCGTTCGCGCCCGCCACCCACGTGCCCTCCGCGAGCGGCAGGTCCGCCACCACCTCGACCGCGGTGCCGACCGGCCCGATGAAGCCGGGCTCGGCCCCGAACGCGTCCAGGATCTCGGCCTCGGTCGCCGGCCGTACCGGGGCCCCGAGCGCGTTCTGGAGCTTGATCTCGTTCAGCCGGCGATCCCCGCGCACGAGCGCCAGCTTCATCGTGCCGTCCTCCTGCACGACCGGCAGGGACTTCAGCAGCGTGGCGGGGTCGATGCCGAGATACCTGGACACCTCGTCGATCGTGCGCGCGTCCGGCGTCGCCACCCGCTCCGGCGCGTCCAGCGGCGCCGGAAACGGCGGCGCCGGCGGCGTCGCCGTCGCGACCTCGACGTTCGCGGCATAGCCCGCGCCGGACAGGGCGACCTCGTTCTCACCGGCGGGACAGGGCGCCATGTACTCGTGCGCGCCCGAACCGCCCATCATGCCGACGTCGGCCTCCACCCTGTACCAGCGCAGCCCGGTGCGGTCGAAGATCCGGTCGTAGGCGTCGATATGCAGGCGGTAGGACTGGTCCAGCCCCTCGGCGTCGCGGTCGAAGCTGTACGAGTCCTTCATGATGAACTCGCGCGTGCGCAGCACGCCGGCACGCGGGCGCGGCTCGTCGCGCTCCTTGACCTGGAGGTGGTAGAGGATCAGCGGCAGGTCACGGTAGGAGCGCACCTCCCGCGAGACATGGAACGTGACCGCCTCCTCGTGCGTCATGGCCAGCACGAGCGGCCGCTCGGCGCGGTCGACGAGCTTGAACAGCTCCGGGATCTCGCTGCGCCCCGTCCGGTCCCAGAGCTCCTCAGGCTGCAGGACCGGCATCAGCATCTCGCGGCCCCCGATCGCGTCCATCTCCTCCCGCAGGACCTGCTCCACGCGGCGGTGCGACCTCCAGCCGGCGGGCAGGAACGTCCACATGCCCGCGCCCAGCTGGCGCACGAGGCCGGCGCGCACCATCAGGACATGGGACAGCGCCTCCGCGTCCGTGGGCGGCTCCTTGAGCGTCGGCAGGAAATAGCTGGACAGGCGGGTCATGGGCGAGCGCCGATGCTACCGGCGCGGCGAACCGGAACCGCCGCGCCGGTTGCCGCGTATACTCGCCGCAGCAAGCAAGACAGGGGTGTCCGACTACTGGGAGGTAGGGATGAAGCACTTTGCGCGCATCGCCGCGCTCATGACAACGCTGCTCGTGGCCGCGGTTGCCGCCGCGCCCGCGTCCGCCGCCAATCCGGTCCAGCTCTCGCTGGGCGACTCGTGGGGCTTCGGCTTCGGTGCCGCGGTACCGAGCGAGGGCGGCTACGTGCCGCAGCTGCACACGGCCCTGCAGCAGGACTTCGACTGCTCGCCTTCGGACAATCCGAAGCCGGACCAGGGATGCAAGAACCTCGAGCTGATCAACCTCTCCGTTGGAGGGGCGACCACGCCGACGCTGATCGCGAACCAGCTGCCCGGCGCGGTGGAGATACTGGAGGCGCGCAACGGCAACCAGAACCCGCGTGACAACGTGGAGGTCGTGACGCTGCACATCGGCGGCAACGACGTGACCAACCCGATCATCGCCGCCTGCATCCTGGGTCTGAGCCCGAACTGCCTGAACGTGATCAACACCGAGTTCGCCGCCTACCGCAGCGACCTCGACACGGCGCTGTCGGCGCTCCGCGCAGCGGCGGGCGACGGCCGGATCCTGATGGGCACGTATGACAATCCCATCCCGACGTGCGCGCTGGGCGGGATCACGGGCGCATCGCAGCTCGCGGTCCTGGTCCTCGAGGGCGGACCTGGCCTCGACGGGCTGCACGACGTCATGCGTGACGTGGCGGCCGACCACGGCGTCGAGGTGGTCAACGTGTTCGGCCAGCTCGGGCCGCAGGACTGGGTCGGCGGGCAGGACTGCCTCCACCCGGACGACTCCGGCTACGAGAAGGTCGCGGCCGCGTTCCACGCCGCACTGAACTAGCCGATATTCCGCGCGGCCTAGGCCGCGTTTGGGCAAGGAACCCCCGCTCCGGCGGGGGTTCCTCCGTTTTTGGGGCTCCCGACCGGGGTTCCATCGGGCGGACGTTCTATACCGTACGGGCTCGGGCAAGCGTCACTGCGTCCCCGGGTCCGACGCGACCTTTGGCCCGCTCGTCTGTTCCCACCCCTGAGGTGCCTCCCCACCAACGCTCGACATCGAAGCGTCCGGTTTCGCGCAGCGCGCGCGTTACTGCGCTGTGCGCGGCGCTCGCCGCGGTCGCGGTCTGCGCGCCGGCGCCCGCCGCGGCGGAGACGCCCTCCGCGGGGGCGCTCTATACGAACGGGCCGTCGGGGCGGTTCCTGCTCGACGGCGGCTGGTACCGCCGCGCGGACGCCCACAACCGGGGCCAGGGGCGCGGCTGGCAGCGCTCGCGGTCGCTGCGCGGCTGGCGCACGACGACGATTCCGGACGCGGCGAACGCCGGCGACGAGTCCACCCGCAGCTACATGGGCGGCGTCTGGTGGTACCGCAAGGACTTCGAGGCCCCCGGCGGCCGGGCGACCGACTGGGTGCTGCGCTTCGAGTCGGTGAACTACCGCGCCACCGTATGGCTGAACGGACGCCGGATCGGCAGCCACAGCGGCGGGTACCTGCCGTTCGAGGTTCCCGGCCGCGGATTGCGCCGCACCGGGACGAACCGCCTGGTCGTGCGCGTCGACAGTCGCCGCAACGAGTCGGCGGTCCCTCCGATCGGGCGCCGGAAGGATGGCCGGTTCGTCGGCGGGTGGTGGAACTACGCCGGCATCCTGCGCGAGGTCTACCTGCGCCGGGTGGACACCCTCGACCTCGTCAACGTGCACGTGTTCCCGCGCCGGTCCTGCTCGACCTGCGCCGCCAGGGTCTACGTGCGGGCGGTGGCCGCGAACCGCCAGGACATCCCCGTGGACGCGGCCCTCACGGCGACCGTCGGGGGCCAGAGGATCCGGTTCCGGCCCGCCACGATCTCCGGGCGCGGCTTTCACCTCTACCGGGGCAGCGCGACGATCGCGAACCCCCACCTCTGGAGCCCATCCGATCCCCACCTCTACACGGTCAAGCTCGCGGTCAGGCACGGGGGCGGCGTGGTGCAGCGATACACCCAGCGCACGGGGATCCGGACGCTGGAGGTGGACGACAGCGGCCGGATGCTGCTGAACGGCCGCCACCTGGCCCTCCGCGGGGCGAGCATGCACGAGGAGCACCCGACCCGCGGCGCCGCGCTGGGCCCGGCGGAGATCGCCGCCAACTTCGACCTGCTGCGCGGCCTCGGCGCGACCATGACCCGCTCGCATTACCCCCTCCACCCGCTCACGCTCGAGCTGGCTGACCGGCACGGGGTCCTGGTGTGGTCCGAGGTCCCGGTCTACCAGATGCGCGACGCGCTGTTCCGGCGCTCCTCGGTGCGCCGCGGCGCGCTCGACATGGTGCGCGACATGGTGAACCGCGACCGCAGTCATCCCTCGGTGATCGTGTGGAGTCTCGGCAACGAGAACACGTCGAAGCCGGGGGTGGGCTTCACCCGCTACCTGCGCGAGGCGGCGCGGATCACGCGCCGGCTCGACCCGACGCGACTGGTGGGCCTCGCCTTCCCCGGCTACCCGACGATCGGCAAGCAGGAGGTGTACACGAGCCTCGACGCCCTGGGCGTGAACGACTACTTCGGCTGGTATCCCGGCCCGCGGAGCTCGATCGCGGACCGGGCGGCCCTGTCGCCCTATCTCGATCGCCTGCACGACGACTATCCCCGGCAGGCGCTGTTCGTGACGGAGTTCGGCGCCGAAGCGAACCGCGCGGGCCCTGCAACGGAGAAGGGCACCTGGGACTTCCAGGCGGAGTTCCTCAACTACCACCTCGGAGTTTTCTCGCAAAAGCCGTACTTGAACGGGGCGCTGGTCTGGATTCTGCGTGACTTCCGGGTCAAACCGGGGTATGACGGCGGCAACCCGCAACCCCATGCTCCCTACAACCAGAAGGGGCTGGTGGACGCCTCCGGCGCCCCGAAGCCGTCCTTCGAGAGCGTCAAGCGGCTTTTCCGTAATGCCGCGGAGCTACCCTAGGTAGGGAGCTCCGTCCCTCCGCAGGCTCCGGTGCGATCCCGTCGAACACCGCAACCTGGCGCCGGTGGAAGCGTTCAAGCACTGAGCCGCGCATCTGCGGCCGAGACAGCAGCAGGGGAAATCGATATGTCACGAGCCAGATGTCAGATGTCACACGCCTGCGTCCGCGCCGCCCTGGCGCTGACGGCGATGCTCGCGGTCGCGCTCGCCCTTCCGGGGGGCGCGGCGGCATCGCGGTCGCAGTGGTCGATGGTCGAGGACCACGGCTATCTGGTGCGCTCCGGCCCCGACGTGCGCGAGGCGACGCTGACCGAGGCCCAGGCCCTGGGCGCCGACGCGCTCCGCATCGAAATCAAGTGGAGCGAGGTCGCCCCGGACCCGGGCGCGAACTCCGAGCCGTCGTTCGATGCCGCCGACCCCAGCGCCTACCCCGGCTTCGAGTCCTACGACGACCTCGTCAAGCGCGCGACCGCGAAGGGCTTCCGCATCATGATCACGCTCGCCCCCGACGCGCCGGACTGGGCCACCGCCGGTGGCCGTGGCGGCAACTACAAGGTCGACTCGCGTGACTTCGCCGACTTCGCGCGCGCGGTCGGCACTCGCTACTCCGGCGCCTACTCGGGGCTGCCCAAGGTGACCTGGTGGTCGCTCTGGAACGAGCCCAACCACATCTTCTTCATCAAGCCCCGCTCGCAGTCTCCGCGGGTCTACCGCCGAATGGTGGAGCGCGGCCTGCCTGCGCTGAAGGCCGCCGTGCCGGGCGCGCGCGTCCTGGTCGGCGAGCTGGCCCCCGTTGGCACGGCCACCAAGGTGATCGGGCCCCTGCGCTTCCTCCAGCAGTGGCTGTGCGTCGACAAGAAGTACAAGCGGCTACGTGGTCGCACGGCGCGCAGGGCCGGCTGCAAGGGGTTCAAGCGGGTCCGCGCCAACGGCTTCGCGCACCACCCCTACGGCCCCGCGGGCCAGGCATTCCGGGGCCGTGACATCGTGAACATGGTCGGCATCCGCCGGCTCGCGAGCGCGCTCGACAAGTCGGCGCGAGCGAGGCGCATCAGCCGCCGGCTCGGCATCTACAACACGGAGTTCGGCTACCAGACCAATCCGCCCGACCCGTTCATCGGCACGACCCCGAACCGGCAGGCGGAGATCCTCAACACGCTGGAGGAGTTCTCGTACCGCTACTCGCGCCTCAAGAGCTACTCCCAGTACCTGCTCTACGACGACCCGGCCCGCACCGGCCCCGCGGCCCTGCGGTGGGCGGGCTTCCAGACCGGCCTGCGCTACCACGGCGGAGAGGCCAAGCCCTCCTACGACGCATACCGGCTCCCGATCAGCGTGAAGAAGCGGCGCCGCAACGTCCGCATCTGGGGTCGGGTGCGGCCCGGCAGCGGCGTCCGCTCGGTCCAGATCCAGCGCAGCTCGGGCGGGGGTCAGACCGACGACGGTGGGCTGGTGCGGACGAACTCGCGCGGCTACTTCAGTGTCACCCGGAAGTCGAAGAGCGCCCGGTACCTGTTCGTGGCGTACTCCGACCCGGCGGGGACGCAGCAAATCGGCACGAGCCGCGTCGCGAAGCCACTCAGGTAGGAGAAAGGAGTCTCCATGTCACGCCTGCACAAGACTCTGCTGCTCGGTACGCTCGCCGTCCTCGGCGGCGCGCTGCTGCTTCCCGCCGGCGCGGCCGCCTCGAGGGCCCAATGGACCGTGTTCGAGGACCACACGGCGCTCGTCAAGTCGCCGGTCGAGGAGCGGATCCAGCGTCTGAACGAGATCAAGGAGCTGGGCGTCGACACGCTCCGTGTCGAGGTGAAGTGGAACGAGGTCGCCCCGAACCCGGGGTCGAAGACGAAGCCCAACTTCAACGCCTCGGACCCGACCGCCTACGCGAGCCACCCGAACGCCTATCCCAGCTTCGGCGGCTACGACGACCTGGTCCGCCGCGCGCAGGCGCTCGACCTCCGCGTCATCCTCACGATCACCGGCGACGCTCCTCGCTGGGCGACGTCGGGCGGGCGCGGCACGGGCAGGAACGTCAACTACCGTCCGAGCCCGAACCACTACGCGCAGTTTGCCGCCGCGGTGGCGAAGCGCTATTCCGGCATCTATGCCGGCCTGCCGGCGGTCTTCTACTTCACGATCTGGAACGAGCCCAACCACCGCCAGTTCATCAAGCCGACCAGGAGCGCCCCGGTGATCTACCGCAACCTGGTGGACGCCGCGATCCCGGCGATCCGCGCGGTGAACAAGAACGCGCGGATCTGGATCGGCGAGACGGCACCGGTGGGCCGCGCCCCGAAGGCGATGGGCCCGACGGAGTTCCTGCGCAAGTGGCTGTGCCTGAACAAGCGCTTCCGGCGCACCTCGAAGGGCTCCGGCTGCCGGCGCTTCAAGAAGATCGACGCGGACGGCTACGCGCATCACCCGTACGGGCCCACGTCGCGCGTGCCGAAGACCCGCGACGTGATCAACATGCTCGCGATCCGCCGGCTGGGCAAGTACCTCGACCAGGCGGCGCGCGCCCGCCGGGTGCCGCGCAAGCTGCCGATCTACAACACGGAGTTCGGGCTCCAGTCCAACCCGCCGGACCGTGCCGTGAGCACGTCGCCGGTGCGCCAGGCCCAGCTGATCAACGAGAAGGAGGAGTACTCCTACCGCTACGGGCGCCTCAAGAGCTACTCCCAGTACCTGCTGTTCGACGACCCGCCTCGCAAGGGGCGGAAGCACGAGAAGTGGTCCGGGTTCCAGACCGGGCTGCGGTTCTCGCACGGGAGCAGCAAGGGGGACAGGAAGCCCGCCTACAACGCCTTCAAGTTCCCGCTCGTGGTCAAGAGGCGGAGCCGCGGTGTCTACGTATGGGGCCGGGTGCGGCCGGGCACCGGCAAGCGTTCCGTCCAGTTGCAGCGTAAGGGCGCGGGCAACTCGGGCCCCCGCTTCAAGACCAACTCGAGGGGCTACTTCACCGTGAAGCGCAGGCAGTCCGGTCGGTACCGCTTCCGTGCCTACGACTCGAACGGCAAGCTGCTCGGCACGAGTCGCACGGCCAGGCCTGCGCGACTGCCTTAGCCTTTGGGCCGCCGCGCGCTCGTTGCACTGACCGTAGCGG
>JBOGZM010000439.1:0-3258 GCA_050697255.1 Solirubrobacterales bacterium | reverse complement strand
TCCTCGAAGAACGCCTGGTGGCAGACGCCGGAGTCGATCGTGTCCCCCTTGAACGCGACGCCGCGGGACTCGAGCTCCGAGCGCGCGGCCTCGAAGTCGTCCACTCGCAGCTCGATCGGATGGTTGTTGGGCCGGAACTCGATGCCGAACGCATCCGACTGCATCACGGCGATCGTAAGGTTGCCGGTCTCGAACTCGCCTGCCGGCATCTCCCCCCGCGCTTGGACAACGGCAGACCCAGCACGCCGCCGTAGAACTCAGCCGCGGTGTCGAAGTCCTTGGTCGCCACCGTGATGAAATCGGTGCCGGTGATGAGAGGCGTCGGTGTGGTCATGGATGGCTCCCGTTCGTGTCGATTCCGGCGCTGCTCGTTCGACGCGTAGGTATAGCCCAACTTGCAAATCAGCGGATGAAGGAGCCCAAATGCGCAAGCTGATCGTGTCCGAGTTCGTGACGCTGGATGGCGTGATGGAGGCGCCGGGCGGCGAGCACACCCACCCCCACACGGGCTGGGTGTTCGACTACATGAGTCCCGAGCAGGAGAGGTACAAGCTCGACGAGACGCTCGAAGCCGAGTCGCTACTGCTCGGCCGCGTGACCTACGGGGGCTTCGCGGCGGCCTGGCCCGAGCGCAGCGGTGAGTTCGCCGACAAGATGAACTCGATGCCGAAGCACGTCGTTTCCTCGACGCTCTCCGAGCCGCTGGAGTGGAACAACTCGACCGTCCTGCGAGGCGACGTGGCGGACGAGGTCGCGAAGCTGAAGGACACGAACGGCGGGCCGATCCTGGTCGCCGGGAGCGCCATGCTCGTCCAGTCGCTGATCGAAAACGACCTGGTCGACGAGCTTCGCCTGCTGGTGTTCCCGGTGCTGATCGGCGGCGGCAAGCGGATGTTTCCGGAGTCGCTTCAGAAGAAGCCCCTCAAGCCGGCCGACACGCGGACGTTCCCGTCCGGTGTCGCCGTGCTCACCTACGAGCGGGCCCCGGTTACTTGACGACCCGATACCTGAGGTGGGTGACCGCTGGCGATTCGATCACCCGCGTGCATTCCAGCTCAGGCGCCGTGGCTGCGAGATGGTTCTCGAACAGCCGCACGCCGTCTCCGAGGAGCACCGGGACGAGGTGGATCTGAAGCTCGTCGAGCAGCCCGGCCTCGAGATACTGCTGAGCGACGTTCGCGCCCCCGCCCACCCCGACGTCCTTGCCGGCCGCGGCCACGCGGGCCTGCTCGAGCGCCGACTCGATGCCGTCCGTCACGAATGTGAACGTCGTTCCTCCCTCCTTCGTCACCGGCTCGCGGGCGTGATGGGTGAGGATGAACACGGGGTGGTGGAAGGGAGGGTCGTCTCCCCACCACGCATCCGCGTTCGGGTCGTCCTCCCAGGGGCCCGCTCCGCCGCTGAACATGCGCCGGCCCATCACGGTCGCGCCGAGGCGACCGAAGTGCTCGTCGATCACATCGGAGTCGGCGTTGGCCTCGCCGCCGGACATCCCGTGCCCCTCCCGAAAGCCCCTGGTCGCGAAGGCCCACTCGTGGAGCTGCCCGCCGCCCTTGCCCAGCGGCTCTTCGAGAGTCTGATCCGGCCCAGCGATGAAGCCGTCGAGCGACATCGAGATGTCGAGGCTCAGTCTTGCCATCGTGCGTCCCCGCAGACTAGCTGCGACCCGCCGCCTGCAACCGCCGGTGGCGGCGCATCTCGCCCTGGAGCCGCTCGAGGCGCGCCTCCGTCTCCCGGTCGACGTGCGTCATCGCCGCAGCCACGGAGGGGTGCACCGCGGCGATCGCGTCGAGCATCTCCAGCGCGACGGCGCGGTAGGTCGGGTGGCCTTCGCGACCGGAACGGAGCTCGATCAGGTGCATCGCCTCGCGCGCGTTCATGTCCAGCACGTACCTGATCCGGTACGCCAGCGACACCGCGTATGACGCCTCCTCGGTCAGACCGGCATCCCGCAGCCGGTCGTGTTCGGCGCGGCTGACCTCGAGCCCCTCGCGATAGCGGTCGCCGTAGCCGGCCGCCTCCACCTCTTCCGGAACGTCGGCGCCGAGGTCGCATCCGAGCCGCTGCCACTGGGCCGTGAGCAGGCGGTGGCGCTGGAGGTCCCGGAAGGCACCGTAGTCGGAGACGATCTCGAAGCGGTAGCGCAAAGCCTCGAATCCGCGTCCGGGCTTGTGCCGCCGGTTCGAGCGCGTGCCGGCCAGATCCCCCACCAAGCGTGCACGTTCCGCAGGGTCCATTCTCGCGGCCGCCGCCCGCAGCTCTTCCTCCGGCACGTTGGACAGCTCGAACAGGCATGCGGCGATCAGGTCCTCCTCGGAGCCGTCGGCTCGCAGCAGCTGCACGGCGGCGGGCTCCTCGCCGCCGTGGTCGTCCGCGAGACGGAAGCGCCCGGCCGCCTGCGACGCCGTCTTCCGCAGCTGCTCCAGGTACTCGATCCAGGCCCCGCCCCGGTCCGGCATGTCGACCCGCTTCACGAACGCCGGGATCACCTTGCGTAGCTCCGCGAGCGCCATCCCGCCCACCTCGCGCGCCTCCGGGAGCGGCGACGCGAGCAGGCGCATCACGAGCTGCTCATAGGCCTGGCCCGACGCGAAGATGCCCACGTGGCTGAGCGACGCTGCCGGCAGCAGGCCCCGCATCGCGTCGAGCGCCTTCGCCCTGATCGAGCGCTCCCACACGGCCTGCGGCTCGTCGCCGCACGGGTAGGTGTCCGCGCACCACACCCGCAGCCGGGTGAGGCCCTCGGAGTAGAGGTCGAAGACCCGCTCCATCGCCGCGTCGTACTCCGGGCCGAGGCGCGCGTCGCGGTAGTAGCGGTAGCGCTCGCCCGGCAGGCGGGCGTCGTAGGCGATGTAGCGGGTGGACTGCTCCAGGTAGGCCGCCAGGCGGCCGCGCTGCAGGATCTTCGTGAGGATGTTCGAGGACCACTCGACCGCGAGATGGGCCCCGCCGAGCTGCGCCACCGAGTCGTCGCCGAACTCGAGGAACACCCGCTCGTACAGGCGCTCGGCCCGTTCGGTGCCCGCGTCGCCCGAGACCCCGGCCGGCGCCTTC
Organism: Solirubrobacterales bacterium; assembly: GCA_050697255.1. Taxonomy (GTDB): domain Bacteria; phylum Actinomycetota; class Thermoleophilia; order Solirubrobacterales; family JBBDJG01; genus CAVSXO01. The sequence goes on along the minus strand of JBOGZM010000439.1, from coordinate 204 downwards.
CCCGCGAACTCGTCCAGGTACAACCGCCGCAGCGTCCCGCCGTAGCGCGAGTAGCGCGCGAAGAGCGCGCCCTTGACGGTCTCGGGCAGATTGACGAGCGCGAAGACCGGCTGGTCGAGATTCGTGACGTGAGCCTGAAGGCGCTCACGCTCGGCTGCGGTGAAGCTCTCGACCGGGTACTGCACGGGGCGAGCAGGTTAGTGG
>JBOGZM010000438.1:0-9832 GCA_050697255.1 Solirubrobacterales bacterium | reverse complement strand
CTACGCGACCGAGTTCGAGACGAACACCGTTGCCGCGCGGGAGATCACCCGCGGCCTCGATCGACTCGTCACCGGCCTCGGCCGTATCGCGGCCGGAAGCGGGCAACTCGACCAGGGCCTCGCACAGACCGCCGCCGGCGCCGCGCAGCTCGCAGGCGCGGCGGGTGAGCTGAGCCTTGGCACCTCCGCGCTGAACAACGGCCTGAACGCTCTGCTGGCCGGTTCAGGGGAGCTGGCGACCGGAATCAGTGCCGCCGCGAACGGCAGCGAGCGCATCGGGCGGGGAATCAACCGGCTGCTGGACGCGGTCGTCGCCGTGCGGGCCGCAAACGACGCACAGACGCGGCGCCTGCGCCGGCAGGGGACCGACGTCGACCGGGCGGCCACCTCGGGCTACTTCGTGCTCGCCGGCATCGAGGGCGCGAAGCCGCAGACCCAGCGCAACGCCTCCTTCGCGATCAACACGAACCGGGGCGGCAATACGGCCCGCGTGATCGTGATACCGGAGAAGGGGCCGTTCGACGAGGAGACAGCGAACCTGCGCCCCGCGCTCGAGCGGCTCGCCGAGGACGCGGCCAAGGACATCGGCGCGCGTGCGGTCGTGGGCGGGCCGGCGGTACTGCTCGACGACTTCGACGACGCCACGTCGGCCCGCTTCCCGTTCCTAGTGATCACCCTCGTGCTGGTCACGTTCTTGGTCCTGCTGCTGCTCTTCCGGGCACCCGTGCTGGCCCTGGTGGCGGTGCTGCTGAACCTCGTCACGGTGGGCGCGGCCGTCGGGGTGCTGATCCTGGGCTTCCAGACCGACCCGCCGCTCTTCGGGGGACCGGGGTACCTGGACGCAATCGCGCTGAGCGGGATCTTCGCGATCATCTTCGGGCTGTCGATCGACTACGAGGTGTTCCTGATCAGCCGCCTGGTGGAGGGGCGTGCGCTGACGGGGACAACCGAGGGCGCGATCCGCTACGGGCTGGAGAAGACCGCCACGATCATCACCGGCGCGGCTGCCGTGATGGCCTTCGTGTTCCTGGCGTTTGCGGTTTCACCGGTGGCCAACACGCGCCAGTTCGGCATCGGCCTGACGGTCGCGGTGGTCCTGGATGCGACGGTGGTGCGACTGATCCTGCTCCCGGCCCTGATCAGGCTCTTCGGCGAACGAACCTGGGCCGTCCCGCCCTGGCTCGACCGCCTGCTCCCCCGCATCTCCACCCACTGAGCAAGGGGCCGTAGCGGCGATCAGGTGCACCTGCTCCGCTAGCCACCACTCGCTGCGCAGGCACACCGGATCGTCGTCACCCTGCCGAAGCCGGAAAGGAGTGGGCCGGCGAGCAAGTGGGTCTGTGAGCGAGTCGAGCCTTTAGCTGGCGAGCAGGCCCACCTGCTCAGAGGCCCAACAGCGACCTAGCGAAAGTCAGGGCAGGGGATCGAGACGGTCTTCAGCTGGTCCGGCTCCGTCTTGTACCCGTAGAACGCCTCGAAGCTGAGCTGCCCGCTGGGCGGGCACGGCGGCTCCCTGAACCAGAACGTGCGCTTGGTCTTGCGCCTGATGCACTTCCCGCGCCGCTTCTTCGAGCAGACCTTCTTCCTGTGCGTGATGCCGGTGGTCGTCACGTTCACCTCGGCGACCGAGATCCTGATCCCGTTGATGGGGCCGGTCGGCAGGACCAGCTTGTAGTCGTACAGCCCGTTGGCGGTCGGCTCGCTGTAGAAGTTCGCGTTGATCGTGGGCACCGTCTCGCGCACCGTCGGGTTCTCCTTCACGACCGGGAACGTGTCGTCGGGGATGCCGACGATCGCGAATGCCGCCACCGCGCCGCGTGCCGGCTTGGTCCAGAACATGTGCAGGTCGGCGGGGATCGGGCGCTCCTCGAACGGGCGCGCGTCGACCAGCACGCGCCCTGTGCCGATGCGCGCGAACCGGCACACCTGGACCAGGTTCTTCGAGCGCCGGGGCTGCTTCTTCCTGCCCTTCAGAAGCTTCTCGAAGTAGGGCGTGAAGCGGCCGCTGCCCTTCTCCAGCCGGACCTTGTCGACCAGCTTCTTCGCCTGGCAGTAGTAGCGCTTCTTGCGGAAGACCCTCGGCACCGTCGCGCCCTTGGGCAGGCGCAGGTAGTTCTGGTCCAGCTCCGCGGGAATGCCGCCGCTCGGGTCGTAGCTGCGCGAGCTGAACACGACCGTGAAGCCGCCCCAGGTCCTGATGTCCTTCACCTGGAAGCTGAACTCCTGGACGACGACGCCCTGGGCGACCCCGGCCAGCGCGCCCAGTGAGACCAGCACGGCGAGTGCGACGACGATTCTCTTCACTGAAGCTCCATCCCTCCTGCGTCTGGCGCGCCCCGCGTTGCGGCGCACAGGTGCCACTGGCGTGGGCAAATCCTAGAGCACCCCCCGCGGCCCGGTCCCGGTTCTCCCCCTGCGTCCAGGCTTCGTTTCACAGCGCCGCCGGCGGGTAGGGAGCCAAGAGAGCGGAACAGCGAAGGGAGAGCGATGCAGGTGGAGATGTGGACATACCGCGAGGAGGGCTCGCTCGAGGACCTCAATCTCGAGGGCTTCGAGGTCGAGGCCACCGATGGCAAGGTCGGCACGATCGTCGACGCGGCGTACGAGCTCGGCTCGAGCTGGCTCGTCGTCGACACCGGCCCCTGGATCTTCGGGAAGAAGGTGCTGCTCCCCGCGGGCACGGTGGAGTCGATCGACCCGGAGGCGCGCAGGGTGCTTGTGGACCGCAGCCGCGACGAGATCAAGAAAGCGCCGGAGCACGACCCGTCCGGCTACGCGGACCAGGAGTACCGCCTCGCGCTGGCGGACTACTACGCGCGCTTTTACTAGGCCTCGCTGCTCCCCGACTCGGACGGCGTCCCGCAAGCGGGGCAGAACTTCCATCCGGGGCGCAGCTCGGCGCGGCAATGCGGGCACCGATCGGTCAGGACCGGAAGGGGCGCGACCACTCCACCCTCCGCTGCGCTTCCCGGCGCATCGCCGGCCCTGAGCGGCTGCAGGTTCGGGGATGAGGGCCGCGGCGCGCTCCGCTGCGGGGTCGACAGGGCCGGGTGGTGCTCCCGGTAGGCCGTCACCAGCGCGCGCAGCGCGAGCACGCGGTCCAGCACGATCCCGAAGGACGAAGGCTCGACCGGGATCGCGTTGCGAGCCTTCCACGGATCGTCGCGCGCATCCGCCCAGTAGATACGGCAGGTGGCGATCTTGAGGGGAGCGTCGACGGCGACCACCGCGGGTGAGCTCTCCGTGTCAAGTCGCACACCGATCACGCTCTCGTACTCGAACACCTTCGAGCGAGCGTGAAAAGGCGCGCCGAAGCGCGTGCCCGCCTTCACGACCAGGGCGCGCCCCTCCGTGCCAATGATTCCGGATCCCGCCGCGCCCGGCACCACGACGAGCGGCTGCTCCCCGGGGAGCAGCATGTCGAGCAGCGATTGTTGGGCCCGGCGATGGAGCCCCCCGAATACACGCATCAGGGAGGCCGGCTCGACCCGAGAGACCTGCGGCACCGGCGCGGTCCGTTCGCCGGGAGGCTCTCCCGCGCTACTGCGACCCCACTCTCGCGCCGCCGGCCTATCCGATCCCTCGTGGACGACCTTTTCCTCTTCCGGCATGGCGCACCCTTCCGTGCGAGCGAGCAGCAAGCGTACTCACGGCAGGTCTTTTTGGCAAATAGCGGGGTTCTGGAGGGAAAAAGGTTGAAAAGACACGCGCCCGTAGAGAGGATCCAGGCGACTTTCGGTCCTTCTTCCGGGCCGGGGCAGGCTCTCACCACGGCAATGGATGGCCGATGAAGGACGAAGGGCACATCGCGCGACGACCGCCCGCCGGGGTCACCCGGCGCGCGGCGACACGAGCCATCGTCGCCCGGGCCCAGTTTCGCGCCATGCGCTCGAGCCAGCTCGCTGCCGCGGCGGGGTGGTGCGTGGCGGTCGGCGGCTTCGTCGTCTACCTCGCCAGCCTCGACTCGTTCAAGGACGCCTATGGCAGCGTCGGCACGGGCGTCGTGCTGCTCGTGTCGCTGACGCTGTTCAGCCTGCTGTACTACGCCACCCCGGACATGCGCGTGCCTGCACCCGCGGAAACCGTCACACCACGGCCGTCACCGATCGCCGCCAGGGTCGAGTTGGTGGTGGCACCATCCGCGGCGCTTCGCAACGTCACCGCACAGGGGCGCATGATGAGCGTGCTCGGGGCGCGGGCGACCGGGATGTCGGGTCGCGAGATCGACCTGATGGACTGGGGCTTTGCGTTCGGCGTTGCCTGGGCCGTGGCGCGGGAGCAGGACCCGGCCGCAACCGAGGAGGTCGTAAGCGCACGGGCCATGCATGCGACGCAGGCCGTATTCCAGGCGTACCGCGGCAGCCCCGGGCCGGTGCTCACCCGGCTCCCGGCACCGGCGCCCAATGGCGGGTCGAACGGCTCGCCCGCCGCCTCAGCGACGCAGCCGCACCCGGACCGGGGCTGAGCGGCCCACGCCCGGTACCTGTGCGCGCAGCACGAGTCTGCGGGCGTCGCGCGGCAGGCGGCCTCGGCGCAACGCAAGCCGCTTTCGCCCGGTCGCAGTTCTGCGGACCAGCCGTCGCAGCCGCAGGCGCGCGCGGAAGCGCCCTGTCCAGGCCGGAATGGTCCGACGAACGATTTCGACGTTCTGCTGGGACACCGGCTCAGTGGGCCGTGAAGGACTCGAACCTTCAACCTTGGGATTAAGAGTCCCCTGCTCTGCCAGTTGAGCTAACGGCCCCGGGAGCATGGTAACGACGGTGGTTTACGGGCTTGCGGCGCCGCCGGCGCCCGTGGCGCCCGTGCTCGGCAGCGGGCCGAAGCTCTGGCCGGGGGCGGCGCCCTCCCCAGACTGACGCTGCTGCTCGCGCTGGGCCTTCTCGGCCTCCTTCAGCGCCTTGGCGAACTCGGCTCCCTGCTTCTTGGTGTCCTCGATCAGCGAGCGCACCGTATTGCGCTGGTCGCGCGGGGTGCGCCGGATTGCCTCCTCCGCGGCCCTGTCGCCAACCTTCACCTGTCCGGCCCGGTAGGCGAAATCCGCCAGCTGGAAGTAGCCGTTCGCGCTCGGTCGCGATTCGACCGAGAGCGCCTGGGTCTCCACCGCCTTGTCGTAGTCCTGAAGCGCGCCGTAGGCGAGCGCCGCGAAGGCGGCGGCGCTCGCGTCCACCTGCTCGGGCTTCAGTCGCAGGTACCGTTCCCATGCCTGTACGACCTCGATGATCGCCTGCTGGCCCCGATCGGTCAGTTGGCCGGTCTCTGCGTCGGAGCCCTGAGGGGACGACGCCAGGTTGAACTGGGCCCGGACCACGTCGAGCCAGGCGTCCGGCTCGCGCGGGTTCCGTATGGCGCGCCGCTCGGAGCGCTCGACGAGGTCATCGAAGGCGCTCGTCTCGGCGCTGCCGGTGCCCTTGAAGGCGTCGATCAGGCCGCCGCTCACGTTGCCGCCCACGCCGAACAGCACGAGGCCGCCACCGAACAGCACCGCGAGCGCGACGTACACGACCTGCACGAGTCGCTTGCGCTTGCCCTTGAGGTCAAAAAGCATGGAGGTCGGTCAGGTGGTGGAGGTGTTCATCGATCACGGGGAGCCTTCCGCGCGCGGTTCCGACGGCGCCGGCTCTCCCGGGGGACGGCCAAGCACGGCCGCCAGGACGATACTCAACTCGAACAACAGGATCAGCGGCACCATCTCGATCAGCATCGTGATCGGGTCGACCGTCGGCAACAGGGCCGCCAGGACCGCGATCCCGAGATACGCAAAGCGCCGGTTGGCACGCAGCTGCGCAGGGGACATGATGCCCAGCCGCGTAATCGCAAGGATAGCCAGAGGAACCTGGAAAACCAGGCCCATCGCCATCAGGGTCAAGATCACGAAGGTGTAGTACTCGCGGGCCCGGACCTGGATGTTGAACTGCTCGTCGTTGAAGTTCAGCAGGAACTCGACGGCCCGCTCCAGCACGACGAGGTAGCCGAACACGACGCCCGCGATGAACAGGAGCGGCGCCATGAGCATCAACGGCACGACGACGCGTCGCTCCCGCGGGCTGAACGCGGGGAGCAGGAACGCGTAGGCCTGATAGAGGATCACCGGCAGCGCAAGCAGGAGGCCGGCGTAGGCCGACACCGTCAACGTCGTGAAGAACGGCTCGGTCACGCCCAGGGTGATCGGATCGCGCCCTTCGGGCAGGGGCCTGTTGAGCAGGTCGAAGATCTCGTGGTTCTGCCACGCGCACAGCGACGCGCCGACGACGAACGCGGCGACGGCGATGATGATCCTCGTGCGCAGCTCGTCGAGGTGCTCGACGAGCGTGAGCCGGTCGTCGTGACTTACCGGCCGAACTCTTGCCATCTCGGACTACTCGACGGGCGGCGCCCCGGGGCGGGCCACCGGGTTACGACCTGCGATCGTGGACGACCTCGCCCTCCAGTGGCCGTTCCTCGGCTGCCACGCCCGAGCGCTCCAGCTCGCGGACGTCATCGTCATCATCGTCCTTGTCGGTGGTGAGCGAGTTCTTGAACTCGCGGATCCCCCTGCCCATCGAGCGACCCAGCTCGGGCAGCCGCTTCGGCCCGAAGACGATCAGGGCGATGATCAGGATGATGACTATCTCGAGTGGGCCGATGTTCGGCATGGAATGCCTCCTGTGAGCGGAGAACCAATGGTAGCGCCGCGCGCTACTCGAAATTTCGGTAGTAGCGGGACGGGGTCGGCTCGGCCTGGCCCTGGTACTTCGAGCCTGCGCCCTGGGCCCCGTAGGGAGTCTCGACCGGGCCGTCCATCCGCATGAAGGAAATCTGGCCGATCGGCATCCCGTAGTAGATGGTGATCGGCAGGTTCGCGACGTTGGACAGCTCGAGGGTCAGGTTGCCCTCGAAGGAAGGGTCCACGAAGCCGGCGGTGGAGTGGATCAGCAGGCCCAGCCGGCCCAGTGAGCTCTTGCCCTCGAGACGCGCCACGATGTCATCCGGCAGGGAGATGGCCTCCAGCGTCTGGCCGAGGACGAACTCGCCCGGGTGCAGGATGAACGGCTCCTCCTCGCTCACCTCGACCAGCTCCGTGAGGCCCTCCATCGGCGCCCGCACGTCGATATAGGGGTAGCGAGCGTTGTGGAACACCCGGAACATCCGGTCCACGCGGACGTCGATGCTGGAGGGCTGCACGAGCCCCGGGTCGTAGGGATCGATGACGATCCGGCCGGCTTCCAGCTCGGCCTTGATGGTGCGGTCGCTCAAGACCACGGCGACGGCAGTTTAGTGGCCATGTGATCGGGTCCAAACCTAAAGCTTGTCCATCTGATGGCCGATAGACGCGCCAGGAGCAATGGCGACGTCTGGGGGACAGCAGCAGAACCATCGCGTGAAGCGCGTCGCGCTTCCGAGCGGCAAGACCATCGAGGTCGTCTACTTCGACGACCCGGCACCCGGCCAGGAGGCCCACGAGCCGGCGGCGGCGCAGGCGCTCCTGCACATGTGCCCCGACTGCGACGCCGACCTCGTGTACCCGACGCAGTGGAGTGAGGTCGACCGTGCGCGTTGGGAAGTCGCGCTGCGCTGCCCCAACTGCGAGTGGAGTCACACCGGCGTGTTCGACCAGGACACGGTCGAGCGATTCGACGAGGAGCTGGATCGCGGGACCGACAACCTGGTCGAGGACCTCAAGCGACTGATCCGGGCGAACATGGAAGAGGACATCGACCGCTTCGCCCAGGCGCTGGGCGCCGACCACATCCTGCCCGAAGACTTCTAGGCCCCGGCCCAACTCTTCCTCCCAACATCACCCTCCCCCCCTGCCGCCGGCCCGCAAGGGTCGGCGGTCCCTATTCCGGAGCGTCACGCGTACCGGTCGGCAACCCGGTCGGCCACCGCGCGCAGCACGTCCTCGAGACCTCCCTCCACCGCTCCGCCAAGGGCGCTCTTGGCACGCGACACGCGCTCGACGGCGTGCGCACGCGTGACCGTCAGCGCCTCCGTGGCGGCGATCCGATCGCACGCCTGCTCCGCCTGCTCTCTGGTCTTGATTCCGCGCAGGTCGAGCGCCGCCAGGGCCGGGTCCTGCGTGCGGGCGAGGATCAGCGGCAGCGTGACCGTGCCGTCCAGCAGGTCCGTCCCCCGGTGCTTGCCGGTCCGCGTTGCCGGGCCGCTCACGTCCAGCAGGTCATCGAGCACCTGGAAGGCGACGCCGAGGTCCTGCCCGAACGCCTCGAGCGCCTCCAACTCGGCCTCTGCGCGTCCGGCCGCGAGCGCCCCCAGGCGGCACGCGCCCGCAAACAGGCTGGCGGTCTTCAGCCGGCAGCGCAGAACGTAGCGCTCCTCCGTCACGTCCTCACGGTAGGCATCATGCCGCTGCGCCAGCTCCCCCACCGCGAGCGCGAGGCAGGCATCGGCGAGGACCCGCACCTGGGCCTCGTCCTGGTTCTCGGCAAGCAGCGCGAACGCGCGCGAGAACAGGAAGTCCCCAGTCGCCGTCGCCGCCGACCGGCCGCCCGTCGCGAACACGGTGGCACGGCCCCGCCGCAGCGCGGCCCGGTCGACAACGTCGTCGTGGACCAGCGTCGCCATGTGGACGAGCTCCACCGCCGCGGCGGCGCGCACGGGCGGCTCGCTCTCGTCCACCCCCGCACACAGCAGCACCAGCAGCGGCCGCAGCCGCTTCCCGCCGGCGGCCAGCGTCCCCGCCGCGGCCTCGGCGAGGACATCGCCGGCGCCGGTCGCGACCTGCTCGAGCAGGTCCTCGATGCGCTCCATCAGCCCGGGCATACGCTCGCCGCCGAGCAGCACGACGTCGTCCACGGTGCTCATGCGTGGTTCCCGACCGGCACGACACCGGAATGGATCGCAACGATGCCACCGGCGAGGACGACGTACCGGACGTCCCGCAATCCCGCGGAGTGCATCAGGCCCGCAAGCTCGTGCGCGGGGGGAAAGCGGCGCACCGAGCTGGGGAGGTACGTGTAGGCCTCCCGGTCGCCCGCGAGGGTCCCGAGCAGCGGGACGATCCGATCGAACCAGACCGAGTAGAACCACTTCAGGGGAGGACGCTGCGGGGTCGTGATCTCCAGGATCGCCACGGTGCCTTCGGCGCGCACCACGCGGACCATCTCGCCGATTGCGCGCCCGAGGTCGGCGACGTTGCGCACGCCGAAGCCGACCGTCGCGGCATCGAACGTCGCGTCCGCGAACGGCAGCTCGAGCGCATTGCCCTGCACCCACTCGACCGCAGCGCCCTCCGCGGCGGACTTGCGCTCGGCCAGGTCCAGCATCGGCGCCGAGAAGTCGAGCCCCACCACGCGCCCGGACGGGCCCACGCGCCGCCGCAGGGCGAGCGCAAGGTCCCCCGTGCCGCAGCAGACGTCGAGCGCCGAGCCGCCGGGCCCGACACCGGACAGCTCGACGGTCCGAGCGCGCCAGCGGTGATGCAGCCCCGCCGACATGACCGAGTTCATGAGGTCGTAGCGACCCGCGATGCGGTCAAACATCGAACGCACCTGGCGCTCGTGGGTCGTGCGCGCGGCCGTTGCGCCGCTCACCGGGTTACCTGAGGGCCGCTAGGTACTCGACGAGCGCGTCGAACTTCTCCGGCGGCAGGTCGGCGTACGAGGGCATCGGCGCGGTCGGATTGCGCAGCGTGCGCTCGATCGCCTGTGCCGGCAGCTTTGATCCGATGTGGGTCAGGTCGGTGCCCAGCGTTGCGTTGCCTGCCTCGCCGAACTTGTGGCACGCGCCGCAGCCGGACTGGTTCGCGACCGTCTGGCCCGCCTCGAGGTTCTCGGCGACCTTCAGGTCGATCTTGTCCGGCGCCTCGGCGTGCGCGCCGAGCCAGGTGAGATAGGCC
>JBOGZM010000437.1:0-1780 GCA_050697255.1 Solirubrobacterales bacterium | reverse complement strand
TCCACGCGCACCGCCGCGAGGTCGAGGTCCGGGTCCGCGCCGGTCACGGCCCCGGTCTCCACGCGCCCGTCGCCGAAGTTGACGGTCACCTCCGGGCCGCGCAGGTTGTGCGCGTTCGTGAGGACGCGCCCGGGGGAGACGACCACGCCACTCCCGCGCCCCCAGCCGCGCCCGAAGCCGACCACCGCCGGGCCGACCCGGTCGGCGGCCGAGGCGATCGCCTCCTGAAGGTCTGTGATGGTGCTCATCGCGATGCTCCTTTAGACTAACTAGCAAGTTGCAAGTGACCAGGGTAACAGAGGCGTGACGCAGCGCTCGAGGGGCCGGTCGGGCCTGGAGCTACGATCGCCCGCGATGGAAGGTCCACCAGAGCGCTCGCCCCTGAGCGAGGCGCTGGCCGCCGTCGGCGATCGCTGGACGCTGCTCGTCGTGGAGGCGCTGCTCGAGGGTCCGCGGCGCTTCGGGGAGCTGGAGGCGGCGGTCGAGGGCATCGCTCCGAACATCCTCACCCAGCGTCTCCGGCGCCTCGAGCAGGAGGGCCTCCTGGTGGCGCATCCCTATTCGGAGCGCCCGCGGCGGTTCGTCTACGAGCTGACGGCGGCCGGTCGCGAGCTGGCCGGCGCCCTGCGGCTGCTCACGCACTGGGGCGCGAGGCACTCCGAGGGCGAGCCGGTCCGCCACACCGCATGTGGCACCGCACTCGAGGCCCGCTGGTACTGCCCGACGTGCGAGGAGACCGTCGACGACCCGGGCGAGGATGTCCACTACGCCTGACGGCGCTGCGCCCGGCTACTCCGGCTTGCGGGCCACGACCAGGAGGCGCTTGGGCCCGGGCTCGTGCACGACGTGGTCGAGGGTGACCAGCTCCAGCGAGGCCTGGGGGATCAGCTCCGCGACCTGGGACCGCGTGTACCTGCGCACGTACGTCCCGCTGTGGACGTACTGGAGCTCGCCCTCCACCCGCTGCTCGATCAGGTCGAAGACCACGATCGCCCCCGGCGCGAGATGGCGCTCGACGTTCTGGAGCGCCGGCACGAACGTCGGGTACAGGTGCTTGATCGTGAGCGATGAGACCACGCTGTCGAACCGCTCGTCCAGGGACACGGTCTCGATCGCCGCGTGCACGACCTGGAGGGAGTCCGCGGCGAAGCGCTCCTCGAGATGGCGCACGTTCTTCTCCGAGATGTCCACCGCGACGTACCTCTTGAACGGGCGCTGCTGGCGCAGCGTGGCGTCGAACAGGCGCCCGTACCCGGCACCGATCTCGAGCACGGCCCGGTCGGGCCCGAAGACCCCGTAGGAGGCCGCCTTCGAGACGAAGTTGTCCCCCGCGAGGTCCATGCCCCAGGTGAGGCCGAGCGCCGGGCGCGAGCCCGCCCAGCGGTCCTGCACGCGCGACAGCGACAGGGCCTCTTGCTCGTCGTCGTCGGGGGCCTGGGTCAAGGGCGCGGCGGGTCCGTGCTGAGCGGCTTCATACGGCATCTACTGTAGATCTTCGCCGTACCCCCCGCGATCGCTGCCGGCCCTGCTCGGCTTCGGGCCGGCCGGCACCTACAATGGGCGCGGGCCGCCGGGACGGCCCTTCCCGGAGAGGTGGCCGAGAGGCTGAAGGCAGCCGCCTGCTAAGCGGTTTGGGGGGTTCACACCTCCCACGTGGGTTCGAATCCCACCCTCTCCGCTGCCGCCGCACGCGTCCTCGCGCGGCGGTGCACCGGCTCTAGAATGGAGCCCCACGCGCCCGTAGCTCAGTTGGATAGAGCGTCGGTCTACGAAACCGAAG
>JBOGZM010000436.1:0-12493 GCA_050697255.1 Solirubrobacterales bacterium | reverse complement strand
GATCCGCGCACCGCGGCCATTCCCGTCCTTGCGGTCAGCGCGGACGCGACGCCCTCGCGGATCGAGCGCGTGCTCACGGCAGGCGCACGCGCGTTCGTCACCAAGCCGCTTGACGTGGAGCGGTTCCTGCGGCTGGTCGACGAAGCGCTGCGGGAGCCGGTCAACGTCTGACGTGGACGAGCAAGGCCTGACGCGGGCGCGCATCCTGATCGTCGACGACGAGCCGGCGAACGTGGCACTCCTGGAACGCCTGCTCAAGCAGAGCGGCTACACGAACCTGGTGACGACGACCGACTCGTCGCGGGTGCTCGAGCTGTGCGCCCGGCTGCCGCCGGATTTGATCCTGCTCGACCTGCACATGCCGAGCCCCGACGGTTTCGAGGTCCTGGATCAGCTCGCGCCCTGGATCAGCGGCCGCTGGCTCCCCGTGCTGGTGCTGACGGCGGACGCGACCCGCGACACCAAGCAACGGGCCCTCGCCAACGGCGCGAAGGACTTCCTGGTGAAGCCGCTGGACGCGGTCGAGGTCTTGCTGCGGATCCGGAACCTGCTCGAGACCCGCTTCCTCCAGCTCGAGTTCCGCAAGCAGAACCTGGCGCTGGAGCAACGCGTTTACGACCAGGGCGTCGATCTCAGCGATTCCAGGCTGGAGATGCTCGTGCGCTTGGCCCGGGCCGCCGAGTATCGCGACGACGACACGGGTGAGCACACCCAGCGGGTGGGGCGGACATCCGGGCTCGTGGCGGAAGCGCTCGGTCTCGAGACTCAGGAGGTGGAGTTGATCCGGCACGCGGCCACGCTTCACGATGTCGGCAAGATCGGGGTCCCGGACCGGATACTCCTGAAGCAGGGAAGCCTGACCGCAGCAGAGCTCGAGGTCATGAAGGGCCACGTCGGCGTCGGTGCCGAGATTCTGTCCGGCAGCCGTTCCCCGCTTCTGCGGGTGGCCGAGCAGGTTGCCCTCACGCACCACGAATGGTGGGACGGGAGCGGCTATCGAGCCGGGCTACGGGCGGATGAGATCCCGCTCGCGGGGCGCATCGTCGCGGTCGCTGACGTCTTCGATGCGCTCACGCATGATCGGCCCTATAAGAGCGCTGTGCCTCTGGATGAGGCGCTGGAGGAGATACGCGCCCTCAGCGGGCGGCACTTCGACCCGAGCGTGGTCAACGCGTTCGAGCAGCTCGACCATCAGACACTGCTGGCTCCGGTCGGTGCGCTCGAGCCGCAGCCGGCGTAGCCGCTTTGCGAGACGGCGCTCGGCTGGGGCGCGAGGCCGGAGAGCGAGTGGGTCTGCAAGCGAGTAAAGGTTTCAGCTAGCGAAGCAGGCCCACTCGCTCGCCGGCCCAACAGCGGCGACTAGCTAGAGGTGGGCAGGAGCCCTAGCCGCTCTGGCGGATCCGCACGGGCAGCAGCGTCGCCAGCGCGGTGGTGGCTCGCGACTCGCGCAGCACGCCGATCAGCTGCACCACGACATGCGGGTCGAACTCGCGTCCGGCGCCGGCGCGCAGCTCGCGCACCGCCGCCCACGGCTTCAGGGCGCTGCGCCAGGGGCGGTCCGACGTCATCGCGTCGAACGCGTCGCAGGCCAGGATGATGCGACTGGCGAGCGGGATGTCCTCGCCCTTGCGGCCCTGCGGATAGCCGCTCCCGTCCCAGTGCTCGTGCTCGCACAGGACGATCTGGGCGACATTGCCCAGGCCCGGCACGCGTTCGAGGAGCTCGGCGCCACGCAGCGGGTACTGCTTCATCACGTCCCACTCGTCGTCGTTCAGGGACCCGGCCTTCAGCAGGATCGCGTCAGGCACCCCGACCTTGCCGACGTCGTGCAGGCGCGCGGCGAACGCCAGCTCCGCGAGCGCCGCCACGTCGAGGCCCAGCCGCTTGCCCAGCTTGCCGGCCAGGTCCATCACGTTCTTGGAGTGGTGCCACGTGTAGTGGTCGCGCATGTCGATCGCCTCGGTGAGCGCCTCGACGCCGGAGCCGACGGCCAGCTCCAGGTGCTTTCGCATCTCGGCCTGCTCGAGCGCCATCGATCCCATGTCGGCGAGTCGCCGCAGCGAGTCCAGCTCGTGACGGCCGAAGCTGCGGACCGGGTCGATGGTCCCGATCGACAGCGCGCCGCGGACCTCGCCCTGGTAGCGGATCGGGGCGGAGCCGCCCGCGCGGGTCTGGGGTCCCGCGTGCCCGGAGTTCTCGGGGAAGTCGTGGTAGTCGGAGACGATCAAGGGGTCGCCCGACCTGAACACCTCGCCCACGATGCCCTCGTCGATCCCGAGCCGGCGGCCGATCAGGTCCGGACTGACGCCGTGGCCGGCGACCACGATCGAAGAGCGCGGGTCGTTGCGGTCGCGCACGCAGACGGTTGCGCGCTCGACGCCCACGATGCTGCACGCCTGCTCTGCGACACGGCCGAGGATGGAGTCGGTCTCGCCGCCACGACTGACGATCCAGGCCGCGTCGGCGAGGCCGCTCGTGCGTCGCGCCAGCTCGCTGATCTGGTCGCGCGACTCGAGCAGCCGCCGGGTCCCGATCAGGACGACCGTCGCGGCGAAGGCGAGGATCAGGCCGATCAGCCAGTCCGGCCACAGCTCCTCGAGGAGCGACCTGCGGTAGTAGATCTCGTCGAGGCGCACGGAGGCCCCGGCCAGCAGGGCCACCACGAGTATTCCGAGCTTGTGGTCCTTGGCGGTCGACATGCCCAGGGGAGCGCAACTCTCCTCCCACCCTCCATCGGCGGGCCCTGGGCGGTGCTTGAGCCGTGCGACTACTCGCCCGACGCGGCCGGGAGCGCTTCCTGCACGGGCTCCGGGGCAGGTGCGGGCTCATGCGGCGAGCGCCCGAAGTAGGCCGCCCCCGACAGCGCGCGGTCGAAGCGCGACCACGCCTCGCCTTCCTGGAGGCCCTTCTCGAGCCGGTCGAACGACCCCAGCTTGCCGCCAAGGTTGTCGATCGCGTGCACGACGGTCGCCTCGCGCGTGCACGGCACCACGGGGCTTCCGTTCTCGAGCGCGCCGTGGTGCGACAGCACGATGTGCAGCAGGGCGCGGGCCAGCTCGGGCGGAAAGCCGTCGATCCGCTCGATCGCGGTGCGCACCGTGTAGTACCCGAGCGGGATCTCGCCCAGGAGCTTGCCGTCGTCCGAGAGGTCGATCGCGACGGGGTCGGACTCGTAGGCCTCGATCTTCCCGATGTCGTGGATCAGCCCACCGGTCACGGCGAGGTCGCGGTCGACGCCCGGGAAGGAGCCCGATACGGCGCTCACGGCCTGCCCGACCGACAGCGAGTGCTCCAGCAGCCCATGCAGGTAGGCCTGGTGGTAGTACTTCGCGGCGGGCGCGCGGCGGAAACGCTCCCACACGGGGGAGCCCTCGCCGAGCAGGGCACGGAGCAGCTCCCCGAGCCACGGGTTGCGCACCGTCTCGATCAGCCGCCGCAGGTCCGCCTCCATCTGCTCGGCGGTGGCGGCAGGGCCGTCCATCAGGTCGGCAAGCCGGTAGTCGCCGGCCTGCGCGAGCGCTGCCGACTTCAGCGTCAGCTGCGGCCCGTACCGCTGCGAGACCTCGTAGCGGCCGCGCACCCGCAGCGCGATACCGGGCTGCGCGATCTCGTATACCTCGGCGACGGCGTCCCAGGCGACCGCGTCGAGCGTACCCGTGCAGTCGCACAGCTTCAGCCGCAGATAGTCCTCGCCGCTGCGCCGCTGTGCGAGCGCGCTCTCCTTGACCAGCAGGATGGTCTCGACCGACTCGCCGGCGGGCAGGTCACGCACGAACAGCGCCTTCGGCGAGGGACGGTCGCCCGCCTCGAAAAGTCTGGTTTCTCCCGATTCGCTCATGTGCTGTCCAAAAAGGGCCGCCCTCCAAAGGGTCAAAGGGCCGCCCTCCAAAGGGTCGCTCACCTTAGGAGTCGATGCGGACGGCAGGCCCCTGACAACGGTGCTACAAACGGCGGGTGACGAAAAGCGCTGACACTCCGGTACAGAAGGTCTTCGAGTCGGCACACGACGCCCCGGTCTGCCTGCTCGCGAAGGTCGGCGAGGCGTCGCTGAAGGGGCGCAACAAGCGGCATTTCCTCGACGCGCTGCGCCGCAACACGCGCGCGGCGCTGCGGGGCCTTGACGCCCGCGTGGAGGGCGGTGGGTCCGTCTTCGTGGTCCCGGTGCCGGACGAGCTCACCGCGGCCGAGGTGGCCTCGCGGCTGGAGCGGGTGTTCGGCTTCGTGACCGGCTCGGTGTGCCTGCGCTGCGAGCGCGACCCGGAGCGAATCGCGGAGGTCGGCATGGTGGCCTTCGCGCGCGCGCAGCCACGGACGTTCTCCGTCCGCGTGCGCCGGCGCGACAAGTCGTTCCCGCTCACGTCCCAGGAGATGGAACGTCAGGTGGGCGCCGCGATTCAGGAGCGCACCGCGCTGCCGGTCGACCTCTCGTGCCCAGACCTGGAGCTGCGCGTCGAAGTGGATGCGCACGCGGCCTACGTGCACGTGCGCGAGCTCGCGGGCGCGGGCGGGCTGCCAGTCGGCACCAGCGGCCGCGCCGTCGCGCTGCTGTCCGGAGGGATCGACTCGCCCGTCGCGTCGCTGCTCGCCATGAAACGGGGCCTCGAGGTCGAATACCTCCACTTCAGCGGGGAGCCCTATCTCGACCCGGCGGCCACCGTGAAGGCGCAGGCGCAGGCACGGGTGCTGAACGGCTTCCAGGCCGCCCGTCCGGGACCGATGTGGGTGGTGCCGTTCGGGCACCAGCAGCGGATGCTGTCGGCGGTCTCGCCGGAGTCGCACCGGATCGTCCTCTACCGGCGGCAGATGGCGCGCATCGGATGCGCGCTCGCCGCGCGGCTGCGCGCGGCCGCGCTCGTGACGGGTGACTCGCTCGGCCAGGTGTCGTCGCAGACGCTCACGAACATGACGCTGGTCGAGGACGCGTCCGAGTTGCCCGTCCTGCGTCCCCTGCTGGCATGGGACAAGCGCGAGGTGATGGCGAAGGCCGCATCGCTCGGAATCCTGTCCCTGTCCGAGCTACCGGCCGACGATGCCTGCCCGCTGTTCGCGGGCGGCAAGCAGCGCACGGCCGTGCCACGCGCCGACGTGCTCGAGGCCGAGGCGCAGTTGGACCTCGACGCGCTCGCGGAGAGCGCCGCCGCCGAGGCCCGCAGGATCGAGCCCGGAGTGCTGCTCGACCCCTTGCAGAGAGAGTCGCGCGCCGCTTAGAGTTAGGGGCATGGCGATGGCTGAGGGAAGCGGGCAGGAGCTCACCCCTGCCCACAGGCGCTTCCTGATCCGCGACGCGCTCGTGATCGCGGCGATGGTCAACGCGGCGCTGAGCGCGCTGATTGCCTGGCTGTTCACGCTCAGCGAGGACGAGATCCCACTCGCCGTCGTGCCGCTGGTCGAAGGCCCGAGCGTGATCGTCGACTCGGTCGGGACGTTCTTCGTGCTGCCCTTTCTCACGACGCTCGTGATCACGACGGTGATCTGGAAGGAGATGCGCGACGGGCACCTGACGCGCCTGCCGCTCGCCGCCGGCTCGTTCGCGGAGCGGCTGCCGGACACTCGATTGCGGCGCGCGGTGCGCATCGGGCTGCTGTGCATGCTCGCGCTCGGCCCGTTGGCCGTGGTCGTGCTGCTGCTGCTCGACTACGGCGACATCTCGATCGGCGCGTTCGTCGTCTACAAGGCGATCTTCGGGATCGCCCTGGGAGCGCTCGTGACGCCGCTGATCGCGATGGTCGCGTTCGGCGACGAGCCGCCGCCCGAGGAGGCTCCCGCCGCGGCCTAGGAACCGATCAGCTCCAGGATCAGGACGACGGTCCCGAAGACCGCCGCGACGGCCGCCACGGCGGCCGCCGCCCCGGTTGGGAAATCGCCGTGGTGCCCGCTCTCGTGCACGACCGCGTGGCCCTTGCCGCGGGCGATCAGCCAGCGGTTGACCGGGAAGGCGAACAGGCCCGCGATCACCAGCGCCACCGAGAGGCTTCCCCAGAACAGCACGTCACCCACGCCGGCGTCGATTGCGCCCGGGATCAGGAGCATGAGGGCGTTGTCCACGATCTCCATCACGGCGATGCTGAGCGTGTCGGATGCGAGCGCGATCGGGACGACTGCGCTGAATGCCAGCCCGGCACGCAGCAGCGGCAGGCTCGTGAGGCTGTATCCGAACAGGAAGGCGAGCGCGACCGCGAGTGCCACCGTGCCCCAGTCGGAGAAGCCGAACGCGGTCCCGATCACCATCCCGAGCACCTCGCCGATCGCGCAGCCGGTGAGGCAATGCAGCGTGGCGCTGAGGGCGAGGGCGCTGAGGGCGCTGCCCTCGGTCGGCAGCTCGTGGTGATGATGCTCCGCGTGCGCTTCCATCGCTGCCAGGCTAGCATACCCCTTAGGGGTATACGAGGAACAGGAGAGGTGGGGCAGTGGCGAGGGCCGGAATCGAACCGGCGACACCACGATTTTCAGTCGTGTGCTCTACCGACTGAGCTACCTCGCCGCAGGCAGGGATGGTAGCGGCGGGACGGTTGGCGAGTGGGGAGGGGAGCCTGAGCCCGGATCAGCTCGGGGCTTCCCACGACCTCAGGACCGGCAGGGGGTCGATCGGCTTGCCGCCGCCGTACCAGACGCCCTTCCAGACCTCGAAGTGGAGGTGCGCGCCGAACGAGCGACCGGTGTTGCCGACCTGGGCGATCTGCTGGCCGGCGGCGACGTGGTCGCCCCTCGAGACCAGCACGCTGCCCTTGCGCAGGTGCATGAAGACGTACATGAAGTCCTCGCCGTTGGCGTCCAGCACCACGTAATAGCCGGCGCCCGCGGCCTGGTAGGCGCGCCAGTGGACGGTGCCCGCCTTCGGCGCGACGACCGGAGTGCCCTCCGCGGCCGCGATGTCCTGGCCCTGGTGGGTGTGGCCGCTGCGCGGCGCGCCGAAGCCGCCGTCCTTGCCGCCCATCGAGTATGCGCCCGCCACCGGGAAGACGCCGTCGGATGGGACGACCGTCGCAGGAGGAGCGACGTTCACGGTGGTGGCACGCACGACGCGGCGCTTCCTCGGGTTGACGGCAGCGATCCGCACCCGATAGCTGCCGGGGGAGAGCGAGCGCCGGACCGAGTGCACGATGCCGGTGCGGCGGCGTCGCAGGTTCACGCGGGTCGTGCCGTCACCGGCCAGGCTCACGAAGGCAAGCCGCACGCGCACGCGGCGGGCGCGGTCGCGGACCTGGAAGCGCACGAGCGCGCTGCTGGCGGAGGCCGGAGCCGTGGCCTGCGAGGCGTCGAAGACAGTCAGCGTCGGCCGCCGCGTCGTGGGCGCGCTCGTGGCAGGCCCAGGGGCGCTCCCGCTGCCGCCCGACGTGGGCGTCCCGGCGGCGGGCACGCCGACGTCCCCGATCACGGGGACGCTCCCGGTGCCGCCACTTGCGGAGCCGGGTTCGGCGAGCGCAGGAGGAGCGGTCAGGAGCAGGGCGACCATGCCCACGAATGTGCCAGCGGCCTTGCCAGACACTCCTGCCGTTTTCGGCGTCTACGAGAAGTGTTGAAGTCCTCGTGCGGGCGGCTGGAACATCCGTCCAGCCGCCCTGCCGGGCTACGCGGTGGCCAGCGTGTTCGCCAGTGCGACGGCCGCGGCCGGCGTGTCCGCGTACGCGACCTCGCTCGGCATTCCCGCCGCGTGCTCCAGCCGCCAGCCGGCGAGCAGCACCACCGGACGCCCGACCGCTCCCGCGAGGCCGATCTCGGAGAGGGTGCCCCACTCGCCGCCGACCGCCACCACCACGTCGGCGGAGGCAACCACCGCGAGGTTGCGGGCATGACCGAGCCCGGTTGCGAGTGTCACGTCGGACCACTGGTTGCCGCCGGAGCGGTCGGTCCCCGGTAGCAGGCCGACGACAACCCCGCCGGCCTCGTGCGCACCGCGCGAGGCGGCCCCCATCGCGCCGAATGCCCCGCCCGTGACGAGCGTGAAGCCGGCCCGTGCCAGCCCTGCGCCGACCTCCTCCGCGAGCGCAGCCGTCTCCTCGTCGCAGCGCCCGGGCCCCACGACCGCGGCGTAGCGCCGTCGCTCAGCCAACCGTGCGCTCCGCTGCGGACCGCGCCTCCGCCCCGATCATGCTCCCCATCAGGGCGAGGGCGCCACCCTTCGAGAGCGGCTCGTTCAGGTTGCCGCACTTCGGCGACTGGACACAGGACGGGCAGCCGAACTCGCACGGGCACTCCGCCAGCAGGCGGCGCGCGTCGGAGACCAGGCGCGCGAACTCCTCGAATCCCCGCTTCGTGATCCCGACGCCGCCCGGATGGCCGTCGTAGATGAAGATCGTGGGACAGCCGGTCTGGTGATGGTAGTTGGTGGACAGCCCGCCGATGTCCCAGCGGTCGCACATCGCGATCAGCGGGAGCACCGCGATCTGGGAGTGCTCCGCCGCATGCAACGCGCCCAGCAGCTCCTGCAGGCCGAGCTCTCCAACGTACTCTGAGGGCAGCTCGTACCAGAGCGCCTGGGTGACGAAGTTCTGCTCGGGCAGGTCGAGCGTCTGGAGGTCGATCACCTCGTGGTCGGACATGCGCTTGCGCTGGTAGGCGACCACCTCTTCCATGACCGAGACGATCCCGAAGCGGAGGGGGACGCCGAGCGCGTCGCGTTCCTCGCGGGTCTCCTCGATGAAGGTCTCGGTGTCGATCTTCGGCTGCGTGTACCAGTTGCCCTCGGCGTGGCGCACGATCGCGCGGCGCTGGTCCAGCTCCAGGTCCTCGACCTCGTAGGGCTCGCCCAGGTGGAGGTAGATCGCACCGGGATGGACGGTCGAGAACGCCCGCGCGGCCTCCACAAAGCCGATCAGCTCGCCGCCGTCGGCGTCCACGATCGCGAACGAGTCCGGCGAGGCGGAGCGCAGCGAGAGCCTGCCGGCCGGGAAGTCGGCTCCCCGCAGCTGCCAGCGACCATCGCGCTTGCGGAGCAGGCCGGCGGTCACGAGGCGGTCGGCCGCCTCCGGGAACGCCGGGCCGAGGGTCTCGGTGTCGTCCGCGGTCAGGGGCCCCTCGTACGCGGCTGCGCAGAGGTGGCTCATGTAGATGGTCTCGGAGGTGTGGTCGAGGATCGCCGCCTCCACGGGGCGGTCGAGGAACTCGTCGGGATGGCGGCAGAAGAACTGGTCCAGCGCGTCGTCACCGGCGACGTACATCGCGAGGCCGCCGCGCTCGGTGCGCCCGGCCCGGCCCCACTGCTGGCGCAGGCTCGCCACCGTGCCGGGGAACGTCACGGACATGGCCGCGTCGAGGTGGCCGATGTCGATCCCCAGCTCGAGCGCGTTCGTGGTCACCACCCCGAGCAGCTCGCCGCTTGCGAGGCGCCGCTCGATCTCGCGCCGCTGCTGCGGCGTGTAGCCGGCGCGATACGGGGTCACGCGGCCCGCATGGTCGCCCACGTCCTCGAGGCGCTTGCGGGCGAACTGGTAGATCAGCTCGGCCGAACGCCGGCTGCGGGCGAAGCAGATCGTGCGCACGCCCTTCGCGATCAGGTCGGCGAACACGGACGAAGCCTCTCCAAGTGCGGAGGCGCGGCGGCCGGTGCGCTCGTCCAGCAGCGGCGGGTTGCACATCACGACCTCGCGGGGCCCGCGGGGCGAGCCGTCCCGCTCGACGAGGTGGAAGTCCAGCCCGGTCAGCTCGCGCGCCAGCGACCGCGGGTTCGCGATCGTCGCCGACGTCAACACGAACCGGGGCCGCGTCCCGTAGGCGCCGGCGAGCCGCCGCAGCCGCCGCAGCACGTTTGCGACGTGGGACCCGAACACGCCCCGGTAGACGTGCGCCTCATCCACTATCACGAGCGCCAGGTTGGCCAGGAAGTCGCCCCAGCCGGCGTGGTGCGGCAGGATCCCGACGTGCAGCATGTCCGGATTCGTGAGCACGACGTTGGCGCGGCGGCGGATCGCGGCACGCTCCCCCTGGGGGGTGTCGCCGTCGTAGATCGAATGCCGCAGCGCGGGGATCGCGAGCTCCTGCAGGCTGCGGGCCTGGTCTTGGGCGAGCGCCTTGGTCGGATACAGGTAGAGCGCGCGGGCACGGGGGTCGCCGGCCAGGACATGCAGGACCGGCAGGTTGAAGCAGAGGGACTTGCCGCTCGCGGTGCCCGTCGTGACGATCGTGTCGCCGTCGCGCATCACGCTGTCCCAGGCCTGCACCTGGTGGGTGAACAGCGAGGCGACGCCGCGGCGCTGGAGCGCGGCTGCGACCGTGGGGTGCAGGTCGTCCGGAAGCGGCACCCGCTCCGCCGGATGGCCCGGCTGGTGCACGCGTGCGACGAGGCGCTCGTCCTCTCCTGCGAGCAGCCCCTCGAGCGCTTCGGTCCAGGCAGACCCCATCGTGCTGTAACAGTAGAGGCGCGATGACGCTCACCCATGCGGACATCTCGCGCGCTGCGGCCGAAGAATGGTTCGACTCACGCTCGTACCGGCACGAGCGGTTCGCCGACGTGCCTGCGCTGGCTCGGCGCAAGCGGGAGCTGGGGCTGTCGGTGTCGTTGGTCCTGCCGTGCCGCGAGGTGGCGGACACGATCGAGCCGGTCCTCGACGAGGTCGAGGCCCTGCGCCGGCGGGCCGCGCTGGTGGACCAGGTGGTGGTCGTGGACGCCGGTTCCCGGGACGGGACGGCGGACGTCGCGCGCGGTCGGGGGGCGGAGGTCCACGACGAGTCGGAGCTGCTGCCCGAGATCGGGCCCGTGCTGGGCAAGGGCGACGCGATGTGGCGGGCGCTCTCCGTCGCCCGCGGGGACATCGTGCTGTACGCCGACGCGGACAGCGCGAGCTTCGAGGCCCACTTCATATACGGGATGCTGGGGCCGCTCCTGTGCGACCGCCACGTGCGGTTCGTGAAGGCCACCTACCACCGGCCGTTCACCGCTCCCGACGGGACGGTGGTGGACGATGCCGGTCGCGTGACCGAGCTGACCGCCAAGCCGCTGCTGGCGATCTTCTATCCCGAGCTGGCCGGGTTCGGCCAGCCGCTGGCCGGCGAGGTGGCCGGGCGCCGGGACCTGCTGTGCTCGATCCCGTTCCTCACCGGGTACGCGGTCGAGGCTGCGATGATCATCGACGTCCTGCGCCAGGTTGGCCTCGGGGGCATGGCACAGGTCGACCTCGGCAGCCGCCGGAACCGCTCCCAGCGCCTGCTGGCGCTGAACTCGATGGCGTATGCGGTGGCGCGAGCACTCCTGTCCCGGGCCGAGGCGGACGGGCGGATCCCTCCCAACGGCGGGCCGGCGGCGCCTGAGTCGTACCTCCACGCCGCCAACGAGCCCGGCGGCGTCCGGCTGGAACACCGTCGCGTGCCGGTGGTCGAGCGGCCACCGGTGGCTGACCCGTAGCCCGATGGCCCTGCGCTGCGTCTACACCGACCTCGACGGCACCATGCTCGGCCGCGGCGCCTCGCTGCTGCGCGATGCGGAGGGCAACTTCTCGACGCTCGCGATCCGCGCGCTGGAGGCATGTCACCGCGCCGGCGTCGAGGTCGTGATCAAGTCCGGTCGCCGCAAGGCCCAGGTCTACGAGGACGCGCGTTTGATCGGCCAGCCCGCGTACATATACGAGATGGGCGCGGGGATCGTGGACGGCGACGAGGAGGTCTTCCTGACCGGGTCCTTCGACCCGCACGCCAACGACAGCGTGCACGACCAGATCGCGCGCGCGGGCGTGCCCGAGCTGCTGTTCGAGGCGTTCCCGGGCCGGATCGAGTACCACGCCCCCTGGCATATGCACAGGCGCTTCTCGCACCTGTTTCGCGGCCACGTGCCGCTCGACGAGGTGGGGCCACTGCTCGCCGAGCGCGGCCTCGACCTGCGCCTGGTGGACAACGGCATCACCCGCCGCCGCTCACCCGAGCTGCGGGCCGACGAGGTCCACGTCTACCACCTGATCCCCTCCGCCGCCGGCAAGGGGCGCGCGGTCGCGACCCACATGCGCCGCCGCGGCCTGCATCCGGAGGAGACCATCGCGATCGGCGACTCGCGGGGAGATCTGGAGGTGGCCGACGTCGCCGGTCGCTTCTTCCTGGTCGCGAACGGGCTCGAGCACGACCCCGCGATCCGCGAGTCGTTCGCGACCCGGTCGAACGTGAGCGTCACCGAAGAGCCCATGACGGCGGGGTTCTACGAGGCGGTCGTGCGCTCGCTGGCGGAGGGGTAGGGCGGTAGCAGGCGCCGCGCCAGCCTGCGGGCCGCGCGCTCGAGGTCGGCCTCCGAGGCGAGCGTGCCGTTGCGCGCCGCGTGCTCGACCTCCACGTTCATGAGCCGGTGCTCGAACGCGTCCAGTGCGTCGACGCCGGGCACCGCGTAGCAGGGCACTCCACCCTGGCGGCAGCGCGTGGCGACCTCGAACACGGCCTTGCCGCGCAGGGTCTGACGGTCCATGGAGCCCTCGCCCGTGACGACCGCGAACGACTCCCGCATCGCGGCATCGAACCCGACCGTGTCCAGGACCAGCGCGGCCCCAGGCCGCAGCGCGGCTCCGGCGAACGCCCACAG
>JBOGZM010000435.1:0-2964 GCA_050697255.1 Solirubrobacterales bacterium | reverse complement strand
GGACGGGTCGGTGCGCTCCTACACGTTTGCGCAGGCCGCGGCCGAGGCGGCGGCGGCCGCAAGCGGCCTCGCCCGGCTCGGGGTGGGTCGCGGCGACGTGGTCATGACCCTGATGGGCGCGCGCCCGGAGTGGGTGTTCGCGCTGCTCGGTGCCTGGCGCATGGGGGCCGTCGCACTGCCCTGCTCGGAGCAGCTGCGCGCGAAGGACATCGGCCTGCGGGTCGAGCGGTCCCGGCCGGCGCTGGTGCTGGCCGCCGAGCGCGACATGGGCGAGCTCCAGGAGGCGCTCGAGCGCATCGAGCAGCCGCCGCGCCGGCACGATGTCGACGCCGACGGCCTGCCCGCCGCTGAGCCGTCCGGCGAGCCGGCCGACACGGCCGCCGCAGAGCCGGCGCTTCTGATCTTCACCTCGGGCACCGCCGGCGAGCCGCGGGGCGTCGTGCAGACGCAGGGCTACCTATGCGGACAGGAGACGCAGGCCCGGCACTGGTTCGGCCCTCGCGCCGGGGAGCTCGCGTGGTGCACGGCGGCGAGCGGTTGGTCCAAATCGGCTCGCAATGCGTTCGTGGCCCCATGGATCGCCGGCGCGTCCTCCCTGCTGCACGACGCGCGCTTCGAGCCCGCGGAGCGGCTCGCGGTGGCCGCCGAGCACGGCGTCGCGGTGCTGTGCCAGTCCCCGACCGAGTACCGCATGATCGCCAAGCGCGCATCGATGCCGGAGGAGCCTCCCCCCTCGCTTCGCCGCCTCGTCTCAGCGGGGGAGCCGCTCAATCCCGAGGTGATCGGGGTGTTCCGGGAAGCCTTGGGCCTCGACATCCACGACGGCTACGGCCAGACCGAGACAGGCCAGCTAACCGGCATGCCGGACGGCGTCCCCGTGCGCCCCGGCTCGATGGGCAAGCCCCTGCCGGGCTTCGCGCTCGAGGTGGTGGACGAAGACGGCCGGCCCGCACCGGAGGGGGAGCTGACCCTGGACCCGGCCACCGTCCCGACCTTCTTTCGCGGCTATCTCGGAGAGCCGCCCTTCGCGGACCCCGCATGGCGGACGGGCGACCGGGTCCGCCGGGACAGCGATGGCTTCCTGTGGTTCGAGGGCCGCCTGGACGACGTGATCCTGTCGGCCGGCTACCGGATCGGCCCGTTCGAGGTCGAGTCGGCCCTGGTCGAGCATCCGGCCGTGGCGGAGGCCGCGGCAGTGGCGGCCCCCGACGCGGAACGGGGCGCCGTCGTCAGGGCCGTCGTCGTCCTGCGTCCGGGCCACACCGGGGACGCCGCGCTCGCAAGAGCGCTCCAGGAGCACGTGAAGAGCGCAACCGCCCCCTACAAGTACCCGCGGGTGGTCGAGTTCGTCGACGAGCTGCCGAAGACGGCGAGCGGGAAGATCCGCCGCGCCGAGCTGCGCGAGGCGGTTTGAACGACACAGAGCGCCAGACGCAGCGTGCCGGAGTCGCTGGCCGACCCGGAGGTCGGGATGCTGTATGACGTCGAGCCCGAGTCGGAGCGGCTGATCGTCGTTTTCGGCGGCCTCGCCGGCGGGCTGGGCATGCCGCCGTTCGAGTTCTTCAGGACGCTGTCAGAGGTGGACGTGAAGACCGTGTTCGTGCGCGACAGCGGATGGCTCGAGCGGTTCCTGCTGGGACTGGCGCGCCGGCGCCCCGTGAGTCAGCCGTCGAACGTGTAGTCGTACTCGTCGACGATCGAGCTGGTCGCACCGACGAGGTCGCGCAGCTCCGGGTCGTAGTACGGCGGATACTGGTCACGCTGCGAGACGTTGTCCGGCGGCCTGCTCATCACATGGCCGTTGAAGCCGTCGTCGACGGGGACGGCGTGGCGGCGCAGGAACGCGATGAAGTCCTCACGCAGGTTCTCGAAGCGGCCCACCTCCACGGTGCCGGCGAAGCCGTCCCGAAACATCTGCCCGCACCAGAGGCTGTAGAGGTCCATCCCCTGATCGCGCATGCGTTCCATCCAGGGCGGAGCGGGGTGGCCGGCCACGGGCACCCCACTGCACGCCGCCGTGATCGCCTCCTTGAACGAGGCGCGACCGCTGTCGAAGACGAGCGTCCAGACGGGCCTCGACGCCGAGTCCTTCTCCTGCTCGCGCACGTAGTGGTACCACGAGACATACCAGTCCCACGGGTTTCGTACGTACCCGAGGACCGGCAGGTCGCGGTACTGCGCCGGGATCTCGCGCGCCGGTGCGTGGTCGCGCAGATCGGTCGGGACGATCCAGTCGGCCGGCATGTGGTTGATGCAGAGGTTCCTGATGAACCGTCCGCCGGTCTTCTTCTGGTGGACGAAGACGAAATGCTTGGTGATCAGCATCGCGGGATGATGGTGGCACAGGGGCGGCGATTGGAGGACACCGGGCGCCGGCGGGCGCCGTGTAGGCTCAGGGCATGACGGTCGAGCCCTCCGCCGCCACCTCTCCGGCGCCCGAGATCGATCGCCGGCGGCTGGCCGAGCTGACCGGCCGCCAGCGCGAGCTGTTCGCCGCGCGCACTCCGCGCTCGGGCCAGTACTACGAGCGCGCCCGCAAGGTGATGCCGAAGGGCGTCCCCTCCTCTTTCCAGGAGAACGACCCCTGGCCCGTGTACGTGGACCGCGGCACGGGCGCGCAGGTGTGGGACGTGGACGGGAACGAGTACATCGACTTCCACAACGGGTTCGGCGTGATGTGCGTGGGCCACGCCAACCCGCGGATCGCCGACGCGGTCAAGCAGCAGGTGGAGCAGGGCACCCACTTCGCCGCCCCCACCAGGCACTCGATCAGCGTGGCCGAGGAGCTGCGGCGCCGCTTCGGGCTCCCGCAGTGGCGCTTCACGAACTCGGGCACCGAGTCCACGATGGACGCCGTGCACGTCGCGCGGGGCGCGACCGGGCGCGACATGATCCTGAAGATCGAGGGCTCCTATCACGGCCACCACGACGCCGTGATGGTGAGCGTCTACCCGGAGCTGGAGG
>JBOGZM010000434.1:0-3125 GCA_050697255.1 Solirubrobacterales bacterium | reverse complement strand
GTACGCGACCTCCCCGGAGCCGAAGCGCATTCTCTCGACCAGCGCGAGCGCGGGCCCCAGCCCCGCAGCCATCAGCCAGTGCCGGTGGGGCGGCAGGTGGCGCACGAACAGCTCGAAGACGGCGCGCTCGTTCATGCGGCGGCGGAAGTAGCTGGCCGCCATCGCAAGCTCGTACTGGTCCGTGAGCAGGCTGGTCTCAGCGGGCGTCAGCAGGCCGGGATCGTTCGCGTCCGGCGTGGCCATCGGGCCAACATACCGGGGCGTGCCGGCCCCGTTCGAACGGGGCGCAAGGCGGAGCCACCGGCGCCGGCCCAGCGGCCTGAAGGCTCGCATGAGCCGCTCTACTTGACCCGCCGCCTGGTGTCCTTCACGACCCTGGCGGCCCGGCGCTGGAGGCGCTCCAGATCCGTCGTGATGTCGTCGATCGCGGCGCGGGCGCGGCGAAAGCTCTCCGAGATCTCCGTGCTCTGAGGGCGTCCCGCCGCGGGCGGCGAGAACACGTCCTTCACCTTCTCGACCGGTCGTGATGCGTGTTGTCGCTTCATCTCCCTCCCTGCTGCACGGATGAAGATACCTCGATGCGGCGCCGCCGTGCGGCCCGCTTGGGCCCCCTTCGACGCAGCGTGCATCGTCAGCCGCCGTCGACCGCGGCGCTCACGAACGACTCGAGGTCGCCGAGGGATGCCTCGACCGGGCGGTCCGTGCCCAGCGGGTGCCGGTCGGCGGGGGAGATCTCATCGAGTGGCTCCCGCGCCGAGAGCTGCGGGGCCATCACGGACCAGGTTGCGTCCGAGCCGCGCTCGGGAGCGCGCTCGCGGACCGCGCCGCGCCGGCGCAGCACCTCCTCCGGCGCCGCGCACTCGACCCACAGGACCCGCGCTCCGACCTCGTGCAGCAGCGCCCGCTGGTCCCGGCGCTGGAACGTGGCATCCACGATCGCGCCGCCGCTCGACGCGAGTGCCGCCCTCACGCGCGCCGCAAGCTCCCGGTAGGTCCTGGTCGTGAACTCTGGCGTGTACAGCTCGGGCCCGCCGCGCCTGACCGGATTCACCCCCCCGAGCTCCTTGCGCACATGGTCCGAGCTGACATGGGGCAGGCCGCTGCGCGCCGACAGCTCCGCGGCGAGCGTCGACTTGCCCGAGCCCGCGACCCCGCTCAAGACCACGACCAGGGGCAGCCGCGCGCGCCACGCGAGACGGTGTGAGAGCGCGAACAGCGAGCGCGCCCGCTCCTCGAGCGCCGGCCTGGCCGGGTCGCCCTGACCGAGCTGGCGCACCCGCCCCGCCGTCACCTTCGCCCTCACCCACGCCGAGTAGCACGAGTAGAACGGCAGCAGCGTGCTCAGGTCCGAGTCGCGGGTGCGAGCGACGTACGCGCGCTCCACGGCGGCGGCCAGGGAGGGAGCGCCGAACCATTCGAGGTCCTTGGTGAGAAAGGCGAGGTCCGCTGCGACGTCGATCCGTCGCAGGCGGTCGTCGAACTCGATGCAGTCGATGATCGAGAGCTTCTCCCCCTCGATCACGACGTGCTCGGCGCGCAGGTCGCCGTGCACGTCGCGCACCATGCCCGCGGCAATGCGGTGCTCCAGCAGCGCCTCGTGTGCCCGCAGGAAGGCGTGCGAGAACCGCCGCACGGCGTCGTAGGTGACCCGGTCGACGAGCCTGCCGATCTCTGGACGCGTGGTGTCGAAGTTCTCGTCGAGCCGCTCCGCGACATGGGCGGGGGTCCAGTAATCCGCGGGCGCGCGGGGAGCGGCGATGTGCAGCTCCGCCACCCGGGTGCCGAGGCGCTCGGCAAGCCCCTCGTCGG
Organism: Solirubrobacterales bacterium; assembly: GCA_050697255.1. Classification (GTDB taxonomy): domain Bacteria; phylum Actinomycetota; class Thermoleophilia; order Solirubrobacterales; family JBBDJG01; genus CAVSXO01. The sequence goes on along the minus strand of JBOGZM010000434.1, from coordinate 1,316 downwards.
CCGCGTGGCGCTCGACGAGGTGCTCGAGCGTCGCGTCCTCGTCGAAGCGGCGCATGACGACGACGTACTCGCGCGCGGCGGGATCGTCGGCGGCGGCGAGCGCCAGGTCTCCGTCCCGCTCGGCGACGGCCCGCGCGCCGAGGTAGACGTCGGGGGCGAACCGCTGATTGAGGCGCACCTCCTCGTCGCAGAAGCGCCGCCGGCGCTCGAGGGTCGAGTAGTCGAGGAACGGCATGCGCACCGGCTTCTTCACCTTGTAGGCGCGGTCGCCGGCGAGGAACACGACCGACACGTGCGTCTCGCGCACCTCGACCGCCGCCGGCGGAGGCGAGTAGAACGACGGTTCGCTCATCCGCGCGACGACCCTTTCGAAGACAATCACGCCCGCAGCCTAGACACCGCCGCGGTGCGCCCGCTCGGTGGTCGAGGCTCCGTTGCCCCGTCCCATTCGGGCTCTGCTCGGCCATCGCCGTTCCGTAGATACTACGGTGACCTGTATGCGGCGCCCGGCGGATGCGCGTTCGCGGTGGGCGCCTATGCTTGGTCCGAGGCCGATACAGGAGAGGACGCGATACAGGAGAGGACGCGATATATGCCAGCCACAGCCACCACGAAGCGGTCCCGGGAAAGCAGGTCCCCACTCGCGCCGGGCGATTATCTCGAGACGCCGGTGCGCGACATCATGACTCCGGGGGTCGTGTCGATCCCGGAGGACGCGAGCCTGGTGCACGTCTACAGGGCGATCACCGCCCACTCCGTGCGCGCCGTGCTCGTGGTGGGCCGCACAGAGGGCAGGCCGCTCGGCTGGGTGACCGCCCGCGGCCTGCTGGGATGGATCGGAAAGGACGAGTCGCTCGTCTCGGCGCGTGATGCGGTCACCGAGCGCGCCACTTTCGTCGAGCCAAGCGCGACCGCTCGCGAGGCAATCGTGGCGCTCCTGCAGGCGGGCGTGTCGCACGTGCTGGTCCGGCGCTCGGATGACTCGATGCCCGAGGGAGTGCTCTCCGACCTGGATCTCGTCGCCCTGGAAGGGGAGTGACGTGAGCTCACCGGGACCGCATCGAGTCGTGATCGCCGGCGGTGGGTTTGCCGCGCTCGAGGCGATGATCGGGCTGCGACGGCTGGCCGGCAAGCGCGTCGAGCTGGTGCTCGTGTCGACTGACCGCGAACTCTCCTACCCACCGCTCTCGGTGGTGGAGCCGTTCGGGCTCGGAGAGGCGCCGCGCTTCGACCTGGCGGAAATCGCCGGCGACCACGAGGCTGAGCTGCGAGTCGACTCGGCGACCGAGATCGACACGGGTCGGGGAGTGCTGCGC
>JBOGZM010000433.1:0-2383 GCA_050697255.1 Solirubrobacterales bacterium | reverse complement strand
GCGCTCGCCGACATGCGTTTCTCCCTGCTGACGGAACGCCGGCGGCACCCACCGCCGGGCGCGCGAGGCGGCGCGCCGGGCGCGACCGGTAGGAATCTCGTCTCCCGGACGGGCGGCGAGCCGGAGGACCTGCCCGCGAAGGCCGAGGGCATCCTGCGTCCCGGGGAGCGGCTCCGCATCGAGACGCCGGGCGGTGGCGGCCACGGGCCCCCGCCCGGAGCGGGTTGACGGCCCGTCAGCGAGAGACCCCCGCCATGCAATGGTGAGTGACCGCTGAGGAACGGAAGTCCACTTGGAACTTTTGTGAACAGCCCGTACAATGGCCGCACCAAGGCGGTTTTTCCCGCGCTCAAGCGGGCTTTCGGGCCGCAGAAGCGCTTCGGCCACCGGGTAACGGGACCCCGATCCGAAAGCGGGCCGCCACTCGACACTTTCAATGCCAGTCGCGTTCAAAGAATGGGCCGTCACTGTGCGGGCGCTCTCGGAGGGGGAGCAGCTGCTCACCCTGCGCAAGGGCGGCATCCGCGAGGAGAGCAAGCACTTCGAGCTCGACCACGACCGGTTCTTCCTCTACCCCACCTTCGACCACCAGCGCAACAACCTGGTGCGCCAGTCCCACCACCCCGAGTTGCGACGCGCGCTCGAGGAGGGCGTGTGGGGCGACGGCGAGCCGCCGCCCAAGGCCCTGCTCCAGGACGGCGGTATCGAGCAGCCCGACCGGGTCCGGATCCGGGCCTGGGCCGAGGTCTACGAGCACTACGAGGTGGCGGACCCGCGGATCGTCGACGCGCTGTCGCCCTTCCACATCTGGACGCCCGATTACGCCTTCAAGCGACTGCGCTGGAAGCCACGTCATCCGCTCCACGTGCTGGTGCTGCGGGTCTACCGCATCCAGCGCCCCGTGACCGTGCGGGTGCGCCCGGAGTACGAGGGCTGCAGGTCCTGGGTCGAGATCGACCGGGAGCTGCCGTTCGAGGGAACTCCCGTGATCGCCGACGAGGAGTTCGAGCGCGCCGCCGCGGGCATCGACGTCCTGGTGCGCGAGGCCGGGGTCCTGGCGGCGACGGTCGCCTGACCGCAGCCACCCGGGCGCTCGAGGAAGCAGTCCGCGGCGCGGACCGCGCGCTGGTGCTGGGCATCGGGGGCGGCGGGGACGTCGTCGGATCGCTCGCGACCGCGCACCTGTGCCGCCGGCTCGAAGTGCCCTCGGTGGTGGGCGGCGTGAGTTGGGAGCGGCTGCCGATCGATCCGCGGCCCGGGCCCCGCTCGGCTGACCAGATCCTCGACGCGCGCCGCCTCGCCCCGGGTGTCCTGCTGGCCGGCCCGCAGACCCGCACCGTGGACGGCGCGCTGTTCGCGGAATCGCACATGGCCCGGCTGCTCGGCGAGGACACCGTGCTCGTGGACGTCGGCCTCGGGCCGGCCGCCGTCGCGGACGGCCTCGAGCAGGCGGCCTCCGAGCTCGGCGTCGACCTGCTCGCATTTGTCGACGTGGGCGGCGACGTGCTCGGCGACGGCACCGAACAGGGCCTTGCCAGCCCCCTCTGCGACGCCGTCATGCTGGCCGCGGCGTCCCTCCTGCAGCGGCGTCGGGTCCGTGTCCTGGCCGGCGTCTTCGGCCCCTGCTGCGATGGGGAGCTGACCCCGGAGGAGCTGCTGGGTCAGCTGGCGTGGCTTGCGGCGGAGCGCGGGCTGATCGGCTTCGATGCGATCACGCCCGAAATGGCGGACGAGCTCGAGCACGCGGTCAGGGAGGTGCCGACAGAGGCGAGCGCGCAGGCCGTGCGCTGCGCCCGCGGTGAGCTGGGCATCGCCAGCATCCGCTCCGGGCGCCGAACCGTGCCGCTGTCCCCGCTCGGCGCGACCACGGTGTACTTCGACGCGGACCGGGCGGTGAACGGAGTCGCGCGGCTGGCGCGAATCGTGCTGGAGGCGCGTGACCTGGATCATGCCCACGCGCTGCTGAGCGCCGACGGCGTGCGGACCGAACTGGACTACGAGCGGGAGCGCAGCTCTCAGTAGGGTCCTCTCCGTGTCCTGGGTCGAGACCACTTCGCTGTCCTTCACCGCCCGGCACGACTCCACCCAGGCCGACGACGCGATCGCCGTCCTCGAGGACCTCGAAGAGCACCGCGGCAACCTCGAGCGGCTGTTCCCGCGCCTACCCGGCAACGTCACGATCATCCTCCACGACTCGCCGCTCCAGCTCTGGCTTGCCCATCCGCTGCTGCTGCTGTCACGCGTGCTTGCCGGGCGCGCCGCACGACGTTACGTCGCGGCCTGGTATCGCGCCGGCGAGGTGCATGCGCTCTCGCCGCCGACGCTCCGCGCGCTGGCCGCAGGCGCCGATTCGCGGCGCGCTCTACTCCTCAGCCCGCGGCGC
>JBOGZM010000432.1:0-2030 GCA_050697255.1 Solirubrobacterales bacterium | reverse complement strand
ACCGTGAGATGAGCGCGAAGTGTCGCTACGTCTTGGGGTTAGGACGTCCTAGCCGGCCCATGCGCCTGGAAGCGCTTGGATACACGCAAGAGGGTGCGGACGTTTCCTGCTCGACATAGGGCGATCGGGCGCCCCATCGTTGCGTGGTTGGGGGGCGATCATCGTCCGAGCCCGCGTGCACTAATCTTGCGTCAATAGTCACGAGACCAGGAGGAGGGCGTAGATGCGGGTCCGGGATGGCATGTCGAGCGTGGTGCTGACCGTCGGTCCGAGCCATTCGCTGAGCGCGGCCGCCCGGTTGATGACCGAGCGCAACGTCGGCGCGGCGGTCGTCGTCGATCCCGACGGCGCGGGCTTCGGCATCCTCACCGAGCGCGACATCCTGCGATCCGTGGCCGCCGGCGAGGAGCCGTCGGTCGAGCCCGTCGCGAAGCATCTCACCGAGGACCTCATCACCGCAGCCCCCGACTGGAGTCTCGAGCAGGCGGCCGAGGCGATGCTCGAGGGTGGATTCCGGCACCTGCTGGTCGTCAGCGGCGCGGAGCTGGAAGGCATCCTGTCGATGCGCGACATCGTCAGGTGCTGGAGCGGCGACCGGGTGGCCGGGTAGCCGCAGCGCCGGGAGCTATCGCTCTCGCGGCAGCTGCTCGTAGTCACGTGCCGCCGCCTTGATCCAGAGGAAGACGGACAGCGCGGTGATGGCTCCGCCCACGGCGACGAACGGCCACCCCAGGATGAGGCCCAGGAGCGCGAGCGTGATCCCGAGCGCGGTGTAGAGGGGCAGCAGCGTGTTGCCCGGCAGGTGAATCTGCTCACGGGCGCCGTTGCCTCGATGTGGAGCGCGTTGAGACACCGGCTAGTCGAGGTACAGGCCCGCGGCCAGGAAGGTGGCGCCGAAGATCATCACGGCGAGAGCGGCCGCGACGAGGCCGGTGACGATGTTCTTGCGGGCGAGCTTGCGGTCCATGAAGGCGAGTTATACCTCTCTCTCTCAGACGACTCGGTCGACGGCCATCGCGCAGAACAGCAGCGCGAGGTACAGCAGCGAGTAGTGGAACAGGATCGCCGCCGAGCGCCGGTCCGCGCGCCGGTGGAGACGGACGCACAGGTACAGGAACAGCGCGCCGAGCACGAGGGCGACGATGCCGTACAGGGCGCCGAACAGGCCGCCCGCGAGCGGCAGCGCGGTGATCGCCAGCAGCAGCCAGCCGTACAGCAGTATCTGGCGGCGGGTCTCGGCTTCGCCGTCCACGACCGGCAGCATCGGGATCCCGGTGCGGGCGTACTCGTCCTTGATCAGCAGTGCGAGCGCCCAGAAGTGCGGGGGGGTCCAGTAGAAGACGATCGCGAACAGGTAGAACGCCGAGGGCTCGAGGCTCCCTGCCGCCGCGGCCCACCCGACCAGCGGCGGCACCGCGCCCGCGGCCCCGCCGATCACGATGTTCTGGGTGGTGCGCGGCTTGAGCCACAGCGTGTAGACGAAGACGTAGCCGAGCAGGCCGGCCATCGCGAGCCATGCAGCGGTCATGTTGACCGCCACGGCGAACAGCGCGAACGACAGGGCGCCCAGTGCGACGCCGAACCACAGCGCGTGGCGCGGCTTCACCCGTCCGGACGGGAGGGGACGGCGTGATGTGCGCGACATGCGGGCATCGATGTCCCGCTCGATGAAGTGGTTGATCGCACCCGCGCCGCCCGCGGCGAGGTAGCCCCCCGCCAGCGTCGCCAGCAGCACGCCGATCGAGGGCGACGGGTTGGCGACGAACATCGTCGCGGCCGTCGTGACCAGCAGCAGCGAGATGACGCGCGGCTTGGTCAGCGCCACCCACGGGGCGATCGCCTCGCGGGCGGAGTAGAGCGAAGCCGCAAGCGCCGTCTGGCGGCGGTAGGCGGGCCGTGCGCGTGCGCCGGCCTCCATCAGGCCGCCCTCCTCGGCATCGGGCTCAGGCCCGTCGCGCCATCGACGTTCGCGCGCCGCCGGGCGCCGGCGGCCGAGGCCTCTGGCACCGACGTGAGCGTGAAGGCGAACC
>JBOGZM010000431.1:0-7101 GCA_050697255.1 Solirubrobacterales bacterium | reverse complement strand
TCGTCGAACAGCAGGTTGCGCGGCTTCACGTCCCGATGCACGACGCCCTTCTCGTGCGCATAGTCGAGCGCCGAGGCCGCCTCGCGGAGCCACTGCAGCACCGCCTCGCGCGACGGCGGGCTGGCGGCCATCCGCTCCGCGAGCGTGCCGCCTGCGAGATGCTCCATCACGATGAACGGCCGGCCTGCGTGCTCCCCGACGTCGTAGATCGTCACCACGTGGGGATGGCCCGACAGGAGCGCGGCAGTGCGCGCCTCGCGCTGGAACCGCGCCACGAAGCGGGGCTGCTCGGCGAACTGCTCCGCCAGCACCTTGATCGCCACGCGCCGGCGCAGGACCTCGTCGTCGGCGGCCCAGATCGAGGCCATGCCGCCGACGCCGATCATGCTCACGAACGCGTACCGCTCGGGAAGCTCCGGCCCGGCCGGCGCGGCGCGGGCGCTCCTGCCCGTCACTTGGACCATTGGGCGCTGTTACCCGCTCGGCGCAAAGGTGGAACCAGAGCCGTCGCCTACCCCTCGGGCAGCGGCCGCGGCGGGCGCAGCCGGGGGACGGCGTCTACCGCCACGATCGCGAACAGGATCAGAGCCGCGCCGGCCCACCCCGCCGCCGACAGACGATCGTCTGCCAGCAGGTAGCCAAACAGCCCCGCGAAGGCCGGCTCTGCAGCCAGGATCAGGGCCGTGCGAGCCGACGAGATCATCCGCTGCGCGTAGCTCTGCACCATGAATCCCAGCGCGCTGGCGACCAGCGAGGTGACGAGCAGCGCGCTCCAGACGGTCGCGCCCCGCGGCGTCTCGAGGTCTCCCGCCACCGCCGCGACCGCCAGGCAGAAGAGGCCGCATGCGCCGAGCTGAACTGCCACCAGCGCGCCGACATCGTGCCGGCGCACCGCGCGCTCGGTGACCAGGATGTGGACCGCGAAGGCGCAGGCGCACAGGAACACCAGACCGTCGCCGCGCAGCGACGCCTCTCCGCCGGCTCCGGACAGCAGGAACAGGCCCAGCGCCGAGACTCCTGCGGCCGCCCACGCGACGGCGCCCACGGACATCCGGAACAGCAGCAGCCCGAAGAGCGGTGTCAGCACCACGAACAGGCCCGTGATGAAGCCCGCGTTCGAGGCGCTGGTGTGCTCCAGACCCAGCGTCTGGAACACGTAGCCGGCGGTCAGGAAGACTCCCATCAGGAGCCCGGCCCGCCAGCCGCCGGGACCCAGGCGTCGCAGGGCACCCCAGGAGAAGGCTGCGACCAGCATGCCGGCCGGCACGAACCGGTAGGCCAGGAACGCCATCGGGGGTAGCTCGGCGATCGCGTCCTGGACCATCACGAACGTCAGGCCCCAGACGGCGGCGATGCCGACCAGGGCGAGCTCGGCGAAGCGGCGCAAGGCGCAGGCGGAGGCTAGGCGGCGCGGCGCCGGGCCGGAGCGGGCGGCTCGCCCACGATCTCGCGCAGGAACTGGCCCGTGTACGACTCCTCAACCGCGGCCACGTCCTCGGGGGTGCCGGCGACGACCAGCTGACCGCCCGCCTCGCCGCCCTCGGGGCCGAGGTCGATAATCCGGTCCGCGGTCTTGATCACGTCCAGGTTGTGCTCGATCACGACGACGGTGTTGCCCATGTCGACCAGCTTCCCGAGCACGTCCAGCAGGCGCTGGACGTCGGCGAAGTGAAGCCCCGTGGTCGGCTCGTCGAGGATGTAGAGGGTCGATCCGGTCGCCACCTTGCTGAGCTCGGAGGCGAGCTTCACCCGCTGGGCCTCTCCCCCGGACAGCTGGGTGGCGGGCTGGCCCAGCCGCAGGTAGTCGAGGCCCACGTCATGCAGCGTCTGGAGGCGGCGCTTGACCTTCGGGATGTTCTTGAAGAACTCGAGCGCCTCCTCGACGGACATCTCCAGCACGTCCGAGATCGTCTTTCCCTTGAACCTGATGTCGAGCGTCTCCCGGTTGTAGCGGCGGCCGTGACACTGCTCGCACGGCACGTACACGTCGGGCAGGAAGTGCATCTCGATCTTGATCTGCCCGTCGCCCGCGCAGACCTCGCAGCGGCCGCCCTTGACGTTGAACGAGAAGCGCCCGGGCTTGTACCCGCGCGCGCGACTCTCGGGCGTGCGGGAATACAGCTCGCGGATGTGGTCGAACACGCCCGTGTAGGTGGCCGGGTTGGAGCGCGGCGTGCGCCCGATCGGAGACTGGTCGATGTTGATGATCTTGTCGACGTCCCGCGTCCCCTTCACCTTGCGGTGCTTCCCCGGGCGCAGCTTCGCCCGGTGCAGCCGGTTCGCGACCGCGCGGAACAGGATCTCGTTCACCAGCGTGGACTTCCCGGAGCCGGACACGCCGGTCACGCAGCAGAAGACTCCCAGGGGGAACTCGACGTCGATCCGCTTCAGGTTGTGCTGCTCGGCGCCCAGGACCTCGATCGCGCCCTTCGGCGAGCGCCGCTCCGCCGGCACGGGAATCTGGCGCTTGCCGGCCAGGTATTGCCCGGTGAGGGACTGCGAGACCCGCTTCACCTTCGACGGCGGGCCCTCCGCCACCACCCGGCCCCCGTGCTCGCCGGCGCCGGGACCGAGGTCCACGATGTGGTCGGCGGCGCGCATCGTGCCCTCGTCGTGCTCGACCACGATCACCGTGTTGCCGAGGTCCCGCAGCCGCGCCAGCATGTCGAGCAGCTTGTGGTTGTCGCGCTGGTGCAGGCCGATCGAGGGCTCGTCCAGGATGTAGAGCACGCCCACGAGGCTGGAGCCGATCTGTGTCGCGAGCCGGATCCGCTGCGCCTCGCCGCCAGAGAGCGTGGCCGCCGCGCGCTCGAGCGTCAGGTACCCGACTCCGACCGAGTCCAGGAACCGCAGCCGCTCCACGATCTCCTTCAGGACCCGAGAGGCGATCTGCCGCTCGGCGTCGGACAGCGCCAGCCCCTCCAGCCACTCGATCGCCTCGCGCGCGGACCTGCGTGTGAACTCATGGATCCCGGTGCCGCCGACCTTCACGGCGAGGGTCTCCGGACGCAGGCGGGCGCCGTCGCACTCGGGGCACGGGCGCACCGACATGTACTCCTCGATGCGCTCGCGCGAGTACTCGGAGTCGGTCTCCAGGTAGCGGCGCTCGAGGCTCGTCACGATGCCCTCCAGCGGCGCCATGTACGACCGCCGCCGCCCCATCCGGTTGCGGTAGGAGACGTACACGCGCTCCCCCTCCGCGCCGTAGAGGAAGAGGTCCTGGTCCTCCTCAGGCAGGTCCTCCCACGGCGCGTCGAGGTCGATCCCGTACTTCTCCCCGATCGCCTGCGCGAGCTGCTCGTAGTAGTCGGCGCCCGAGCTCCACGGCAGGATCGCGCCCTCGTTGACCGACAGCGACGGGTCCACGACCAGGTCGGGGTCGATCTCCATCTGGGAGCCGAGGCCGGTACAGCGCGGGCAAGCGCCGTGCGGGGAGTTGAAGGAGAAGATCCGCGGCTCCAGCTCGGGCATCGAGATGCCGCACTTGAGGCACGAGAACTTCTCCGAGAAGACGAGCGTGCCGGCCGACTCGCGCGCGCCCTTGGCCCCGCTCGAGTGCGGCTTGGATTCCGCGGCGCCGTCCACCGGCTCCACTTGCACGATCCCCTCGGCCAGCGCGACCGCCGTCTCGACCGAGTCCGCCAGCCGCTTGCGCACGTCGGGCTTCATCTGGAGCCGGTCCACGACCACCGCGATGTCGTGCTTGTACTTCTTGTCGAGCTCGATGTCGTCCTCGAGCCGGCGCAGCACGCCGTCGATCTTCGCGCGCGTGAATCCCTCGGCGCGCAGCTCCTCGACCAGGTCCTTGTACTCGCCCTTGCGGCCCCGGACCACCGGCGCGAGCACCATGAAGCGGGTGCTCTCGGGCAGCGTCATCACGTGGTCCACGATCTGCTCGACCGACTGCCCGGCGATCGGCGCCCCGCAGCTATGGCAATGCGGGTGGCCGATCCGCGCCCACAGCAACCGCAGGTAGTCGTAGATCTCCGTCACCGTGCCGACCGTCGACCGCGGGTTCCGGGACGTGGTCTTCTGATCGATCGAGATCGCCGGTGACAGCCCCTCGATGGAGTCCACGTCGGGCTTGTCCATCTGGCCCAGGAACTGGCGGGCGTAGGCGGACAGCGATTCGACGTAGCGGCGCTGGCCCTCGGCGTAGATCGTGTCGAAGGCAAGGCTCGACTTCCCGGACCCGGAGAGCCCGGTGATGACGATCAGGGCGTCGCGCGGCAGCTCGAGGGAGACGTCCTTGAGGTTGTGCTCGCGCGCACCCGCGATGCGGATGCGGTCGTCGGCGGCGATCCACCAATTCTAGGTCGGGCTTCAACCGGGCCCGGAATGCCGGTGTTCCGGAGCCTCACGCGCCTCCGGACGTGCGTGGTGTCGCCCAGCACGAGCCGGCCCACCTACCGGGTCTCGAGCCGCAGGGCGTCAACCGGCGCGTATAGACTCGCGCCGAGCTCGACGGGGAGAGCGAGCGATCGGCAGTCGGTGCCGGGGGGCCGCGCCACTAAGAGGAGGTTGAACGTGAGAAAGGAATGGCTGGTGCCCTTGACGGGGGTTGCCTTCATTGGCTTGGCGATCATCGGATTCGCCGTCGGTGGAGAGCCGCCTGACGTGGACTCGCCGGTACAGGAGATCGTCGATCACTACGTCGACAACAAGGACTCGGTGATGGCCGGCTCGCTCCTGGTGGCAATCTCCGTAGCCTTTTTCCTCTTCTTCGCCGGCTACCTGCGCAAGGTGCTCCGCGCCGCCGAGGGTGAGGGCGGAATGCTCTCCGCTGTTGCTTTCGCGGGCGCCACGGTGATGGCGGTCGGTGCCGCGATCGACACGACGATCAGCTTCGCGCTCGCCGAAACTGCAGACAACATCGAGCCGACTGCCGTGCAGGCCCTGCAGGCGCTCTGGGACAACGACTTCATCCCGCTCGCCCTCGGATCAGGGGTGTTCCTGCTTGCCAGCGGCATCTCGATCGCGCTCCACGGGGCTCTGCCCAAGTGGCTGGGCTGGATCGCGATCCTGCTGGGCGTGCTCAGCCTGACGCCGATCGGCTTCGCCGGCTTCCTCGGTGGCGCCGTCTGGATCCTGATCGTCAGCGTGGTGCTGACCCTGCGGGCTCGGGCACTTGCTCAACCTCCTCCGCCCTCCGGGCCCGGTACAGCGGCACCCGCTCCCTGAACCCCTTCAGCTCCCAGCGCCCGGCGCGCGACCACGAGTAGCGGTCCCCGGCTGCGTCGCGGACCTCCTTGGTGGCGAGGACGCTCGCCGGGCGGGCGACGGCGGTCACCCGGCTGGCCAGGTTCACGGGCCGGCCATACCAGTCGCCGCCGCGACTGAGGGCGACGCCGCCTGCGAGACCGGCCCGCAGCGGCGGGAACTCCTCAACCTGGTCCTCGGCGGCCTCGACGAGGGCGAGCGACGTTTCCACCAGGGGCTCGGCAGCCGGCGACACCAGCATCGCGGCGTCCCCGATGGTCTTCACCAGGCGGACCGGGGGCCTCACCGTCTCCAGCGCGAGGTCGTTGAGGCGGGTCACCAGCCCACCCAGCTCATGGGCCTCGACCCGCTCACCGAGCCGGGTGAAACCCACCATGTCGACGAACGCGACGAACACGTGGCGCAGCGCAGGCGAGGCCCCCTCCGAAAGCTCCAGCAGCCCGAACTGCTGGTTGCGGACCTGGTCTCGGATGTGCAGCCGCAGCGTGTACTCCATCAGGGGAGTGACCAGCGGGAGCAGCTCGCGTGTCGCGGCGGCGTTCCGCGCCGCCGTCTCGCGCTCGTCGCCGGAGCCGAGCAGCAGGCGCGCCATCGTCATCCGCATCGCCTCCGCGGCCTGGGCGATTCCGGCGCCGAGCACGCGCGTCACCTCCAGCAGGTCCTCGTCCGGGATGCCCCACTCCCGCAGTCGCGCGAAGGCACGCGCCGCCTCGACGTCCTGGTCGTCGAACGAACGCTCCTGCGGCAACGGGCTGGCGATCCCGGCCGCCTGGCGCATCTTCAGCAGCAGCTCCGCCGGCAGGCCGGCGCGCTCGCCGACCTCCTCGGCCGTGTACTCGGGCCGGGGGGCCAGCGCCCGGTCCACGGGCAGCAGCGCGAGCCGGGCCTCATCGAGCGCCTGCTTCATCTCGTCCACGGACACGCCCTCGGCCGCGAGGTCGTCCAGGAGCGCGAGCCGCGCCTCCCGCGCGCCGTCGTCCAGGCCCTCCAGCAGCCCGGCGGCCTCGAACTCCCGTGTGCGATCGGATCCCGCGGCGCTCAACGCGCCCTATTCGATCAGGAACCGGTCTTCGACGGAGCCTCGACGCCGCGGTCGTACTCGTGCCGCAGCTCGCGGATCTCGTCGCGCAGCTTGGCCGCGTACTCGAACCGCAGCTCCTCGGCAGCCGCGAGCATCTCCTCTTCCAGCTCCACGATCAGCTTCTCGATCTCGGCCGGGGAGCGGATCTCCTCGTCGCGGGCGGCGCGGCGCCGGTTGGAGCGCGGCACCTGCGACTCGAGCGCGAGGAAGTCGCTCATGTCCGAGATCCCCTTCTTCACGGTCTCCGCGGTGATCCCGTGCTCGCTGTTGTATGCGAGCTGGATCGCGCGCCGGCGGTCGGTCTCGCCGATCGCGGCCCGCATCGCGGCCGTCTCCCTGTCGGCGTACATCAGCACCTTGCCCTTCACGTTCCGGGCCGCGCGCCCGATCGTCTGGATCAGGCTCGTCTCCCCGCGCAGGAAGCCCTCCTTGTCGGCGTCGAGGATCCCGATCAGCGACACCTCCGGCAGGTCCAGTCCCTCGCGCAGCAGGTTCACGCCCACCAGCACGTCGTACTCGCCGAGCCGCAGGTCGCGGATGATCTGGATCCGCTCGATCGTGTCGATCTCCGAGTGCAGGTAGCGCACCCGGAACCCGTACTCGAGCAGGTAGCCGGTCAGGTCCTCGGCCATCTTCTTCGTCAGCGTCGTGACCAGCACGCGCTCGTCCACCTCGGCGCGCGCCTTGATCTCGTTCATCAGGTCGTCGATCTGATGCCTGGTCTCGCGCACCTCGACCTCGGGATCGACGATGCCGGTCGGGCGCACGATCTGCTCCACGACCTGCTTCGAGTGCTGGCG
>JBOGZM010000430.1:0-5865 GCA_050697255.1 Solirubrobacterales bacterium | reverse complement strand
ACCTCGTGGAACGGATCCCGGCTGCCGTGCGCGCTGGGCTCCTGGCGCTCGCGCTGATCGCAATCGCGCTCTGGGCACTGTGGGTGCGGGGCCGCCGGCGGCTCGAGCACAACGCCTACCTCGACCCGGTCACGGACGTGGCGAACATGGCGGCGTTCGAGCAGGTGCTGGATCGCGAATGGCAGCGCGCGACGCGCTACCGCCGTCCGCTGGGGCTGTTGCTGCTGGAGCTCGAGCAGCGTGGCCCAGGCGGCCTGCGGCTGCCCGGCGAGCGAGAGGTTCGTGGCGCGGTCGACGAAATCAACCGCGAGGTGCGTGAGTCGGACACGGTCGCACGCCTCGCTCCGTCGCGATTCGCAGTGATCTGCCCGGAGGCGCCGCAGGGGTCGGTGGAGACCCTCGCCCATGCGATCGAGCACAGGCTGGAGGAGCGGCGGCTGCACTGCTGGGCCGGTTTCGCGGAGCGCAACGCAAGGGACGACAGCCCCGCGGACCTGGTCGCGCGGGCAGCGGGTGCGCTGGCGCGAGTCGAGGGGCAGGTGACCGTGGAAGAGGTGCTCGAGCCCTACGGCGAGCGCGAGCCCCTCGCGTTCCCCGATGCCGGCGGCCGGGCGGCCGCCTGAGACCGCCAGGGGCTACGGAAGCGCGGCGAACAGACGGGGGTCGTTCGTGATCACGCCCGTCACGCCGAGTGAGTGCAGCTCCCGGATCCGCGGGGCGTGGTCGACGGTCCACACGTAGAGGTCCCCGCCCGCCGCCTTCACGGCCTCGACCAGCCCGGGCGTCACCAGCCGCCAGTGGGCCATCACCGCATGGCAGAGCCCCGTGGACAGCGCCGCGGCTGCCTGGCGCGGAAGCCTGCGTCGCATGACTCGCAGCACCGCGAGGGCGGGGACGGCCATGATCGGGGACTTCGTGTAGTCGCGGCGCGCCTTGGGCACCGACCAGCCGACCCGCACGCTTTCGTGATGAGGCTTCAGCGCCACGAGGCTCTCCCTATAGGTGCTGGACACGATGGCGCGGTCCGCGAGGCCTGATCGCTCGAGCCCCTCGACGACCCGGACCTCGTAGCCGGGCAACTTCAGGTCGAAGATGAACTCCAGCGCTGCGTAGGCGGGCGAAGCGAGGTGATCGAGGCCCTCCTCGAGCGTCAGAGTGGGCCGCTCCGCTGCATCCTCGTAGTCGTGGGCCAGGATCAAGCGCCCGTTCCGCGCCTGCCCGGGGTCACGCTCCGGCAGCACGTCGAGCTCGATCATGTCGACCCCGTGCGCCAGCGCGGCGTCGAAGCTCGCGAGCGTGTTGCCGGGCTCGATCAGGTCCGCACCCTTGTGTCCGACGCGCCTCATGGATCAAATCATGGAGCATCCACCGCTCCGGCCCCGCAGATCGGCTGTGCCGGGAGCACCCGGGGAAGATTCCTGCGCCGTCACCCGTCTGGTGGTCGTAAGCGATCGGACATCGCGACCAAACGGGGGACACAATGGGTTACCGGCGCTAGACCAGAAGGCAGAACCAGAACGAGAGCTTGAGAGAAGGGGGCCCCGCCGGGCCCCTTTTCGTTGTGCGACCCGCGTTCGCGGGCCAATATATTTTCGGCATGCCTGAGCTGATCCACACCTGCTACCGCATCACCGATCCTGAAAAGTCCGTGCCGTTCTACGAGGCGCTCGGCTTCGAGGAGCGGCGCCGGATGCCCATCCGCGACGAGGCGATCAACATCTTCATGGGCCTGCCGGGCGACGGCGACCGACTCGAGCTGACCCACAACTTCGGCGTCGACTCGTACGACATCGGGACCGGCTACGGCCACGTCGCCGTGACGGTGTCGGACCTCGACGGGACGCTCGAGCAGCTCGCCGGTCAGGGCATCGAACCCGAGAAGCCGCCGTACACGGTGCGCGAGGGCGGGTCCCGCCTGTGCTTCGTCCGCGACCCGGACGGCTACCGGGTCGAGCTGATCGAGCGCTCCTAGACCCCCGTCGTCCAGGGGAGCGTTTTGAAACGTCCGGTCGGTCCTGCCTTACCGTCCTGAGTTTTCCCGACAGGGTGAGGAAAAGTCAGGACGACGCGCCCTGCACAGCGTCGTGATCGCGATCTGGGACAAGCGCTGGGGGTGGGCGGGCCGATCCTACCCAGCCCTCGAGAACCCATACTTCGCCCATGCCGGCCGCCTCACGGCTTGCGACCTGCTTCTGCCTCGGTGCTCTGCTGGGCACGCTGCTCGACGGCATCCACGTCTATGGAGACGTCGAGTCCTATCCCGACCCGGCGCTCGGTCGCTGGGGGTGGTTCGTACCGCTCGAGTTCGGCGCAGCAGGGGCGCTCGCCGGGGCCTTGCTCCCACACCTGGAACGCCTCGCCGGCCCTCCCCGCACCCCGTCCTGGAGCGTGGCGGCGCGGATCGCCGAGCTCTGCCTGCTGGCGGGGGCGTACGTGTCGACGGTGGTGCTGGCCGGTGCTCCGGCTGTCGTCACGCTCGCGCTGCTGGCCCTGCTGAGCGCTCGGCTCACACTCCGGCCGGTGCGCGGCGACTGGGTCTACGCGCTGATCGCCGCGATCGCGGGTCCCTTCGCCGAGGCGGCGCTGTCGGTGGCCGGCGCCTTCGACTACGCCGATCCCGACCTCGCCGGCATCCCGATGTGGCTCCCGGCGCTGTGGGCGAACGGCGGTCTGTTCATCCGCCGCCTGCTGGCACCGGTCGTCCTGGATGACTACCGGTCGCGCAGCAGCACGAGCCCGCCCAGCGCGCCCACGTAGGCGGTCCCGTCGGGGCCGATCGAGATTGGCGCGTAGTGGTTGTTGAAGCCGAGGCCGGTGCCGGCCAGCCGCTTGTAGACCGTGGCCCCGCTGCGGAAGTCCAGCGCCGTGAAATACCAGGGGTCGTTCCCGGACGGGTCGGGCGGCTTCGTGTACGTGTAGACGAGGCCGTTCGCGAGCGACAGCTTCGGCACCACCGACGGCGCGGTCTCGGCGCTGCGCCACACGGGCTTGCAGCGGCCGCCGCGGTCGGTGATGTCGACGCGCTCGAGGCCCGGTGTGGTCGTCGCGCCCTGGGTCGTGGCCGCGGGGCCGCTGTAGCCGTGGTTGTTCTCGACGATCAGCGACTTCCCGATCCCGATCAGCGAGTTGTCGGTGGCACTCGCGCCGGGCTCGAAGACCGCCTGGGTGCACGCCAGGCGGGAGCCGCCCACACCGGGGGCGCGCCGGTAGACCACCACGTTCATGGGGTCGGCGTTGTCCGTGATCGCGACGTACTTCGACCCCACGAGCGTGGGCGTGGTCCCCGACCCCGGGCTCACCTGACCGGGCTTGCGCACGCCGGTGTTCGGGTACTCCTGGCGCCAGGTGATCGCGGGCGTCCCGTCCGTACCGGCGTCGAACCGGTAGAGCGCCGCGTCCGAGACGATGTACACGCCGCCGGTCTCGTCGACGGCGAACGAGTTCGTGACCTGCTCGCCGGTGTCGAGCGTGCGCCCAGCGCCCGAGTCGGGATCGATCGTGCCCACCACGCCGGCCTGCGACACCCACCAGATCCGGCCCGCCCAGTCCGGCAGCGCCGAGAAGATCTTGTCGTCCGGGCTCACCGCCCCGCTCACGTCGTGGTCGCGCGTGAGCCTGAACCCGGGCCCGAGCGGCCCGTCGGTCTGCTCCACGACCCAGATGTGGCGGTGAGTGGTCGGGATCACCGCGCGGTCCTGGTGGTCGAGGTAGAAGTAGCCGCCCCCGGCGAAGTCGGTGAACGGGTTCGCTGTGCCGGGCTGTCGCGGCGGGAGCGGGAACTCCGCCAGCAGGTCAAGCGTGCGCGCGTCGAGCATCACGAGCCGGGGGCCCTCGAGGCCTACGCAGATCGTCACGATCCGCCCCGCGCGATCGAACGTCACCGAGGCACACTCGGCGGCGAAGAACGTCGACAGCCGCTCCATGTCGCGGCCGAGCGGCCCGGCCACCGCGTAGGCATCGCTCATGTACGCGTCGTCGTGGAGGTTGCTGCGCCCGTTCGCTGCCATGTGGGGATGTTCCGGCGGCAGGGACGTTTGGATCGGTCGCGGCTTCGCCGGCGTTCCCAGGAACGCCGGCGGGTCGTTCGCCTCGGGCCCCTCCGGGATGGGCGTCGCCGGTACCGGGAGGGCGCCTGCAGCCGGCGCCCAGGCCAGCGCGACGGTCGCACAGAGTGCGCCGAACGCGGCTCCTCGCCGCAGTAGATCCGATGTCGTGCTTCGAGTGGAGTGTGAGGTCAACCGGTCTCCCCAGGCCTGGTCGGCACCGGCGTTGTACCCGCCCGCGCGGGTTTCTCAAACGGCGGCGCGAACCTTGCGACGGTGGCCGCGTTGCAAGGAGGCGCGGCAATGGCGCAGAACGAAGCCGGGATATCTAAATTGGCCGTCGGGGAGGAACACGATGGCTCGCAAGACCCGCCACCGGCGGGCCGCTGGGGCCCCCGAAGAAGGAGGAGGAGGAAGTGTCCGAGATCCGAAGCGATGACCGCACCTGGGTCGAGGCGGTCGACCGCTATGTGGCGGGAGTGCGCCGCGAGCGACCCAAGCGCTCCTCGAACGGCCGCTACGTGCTGCTGAGCGCGCTGGTGCTGGCCGTGACCATGTCACCGGTCGCGATCGGCGCCACCGGCAGCGTGCTGCGCGAGGGCAAGCGCAACCCCTCCGGCGGGGCCGCTTCGCGCGAGACGGAGATGATCTCGCGGTCGCGGACGTTCGGGACGCGTCAGTCCAACATCCGCGACGGCAATGGCGGCGGCGCGGTCTACGGGTGTCGCTCGAGCGCGGGGCGCGAGCCGTGCGTGCGCGCCAACAACCTGAAGAACGGCCGCGCCTTCGAGTTCGAGACCGACGGCGACGAGGTCGGCTTCATCAAGGCCAAGAGTCCAGCGGGACGGCCATTCGCCACCAACGCGACCGGTGTGGCGGCGGGCCCGAACGCGGACCGGGTCGACTCCCTGAACGCGGCCAAGGTCGACTTCCGCGCGAAGGCGCCGACGGCATCCACGCAGGTGCTGAACCTCGGCGGGCTGCTCCTCAGCGCGGCCTGCGGGTCGGGGCCGAACCTGGACGTGCGCGCGTCCTCGTCGGTTCCCGACTCGATGATCCACGTGAGCTGGAACCGCGACCCGGGGAACATCCCGTTCTACCGGCAGGACAACGACCTCGACCCGAACGACGCGTTCTCGCTCATGGACGTAAACGACGACAGGTCCGCCGGCACGCTCACCTATACGACTCCGGCGGGTGCGAACGTCTCGCTCACGTTCCTGGCGGACGAGGGCCCGGTGCTGCTGGGCAGCTCGGCCGCGTGCGTGTTCTCGGGCACGGCATTACAGGGCTAGCAAGGACGCATCGCCTTGCGCGCGGGGGCGGGAATGCTCCGTCCCCACGCGCTACGGTGCCCGCGTGAGCGCCGGCGCCGTGAATCCTCCCTCGCCGGGCACTCCCCTGACGCGCGAGCTGCGGGCGGTGCTGATGCTGTTCGCCGGGCTGGCCCTCGTGGCGGGATTTCTCCTGTTTCCGCTCGCGGAGGAAACCCACCGCTTCTTCTCGTGGACCATCCAGCCCCCGCTGACGGCCGCGTTCATGGGTGCGGCCTACTGGGCCGCGTTCGTGTTGATCGGCTGGACCGCCCGCGCAGCCACCTGGGAGCTGGCGCGGCCGACCCTCGTCCCGGTCATCACGATCGCTGTCCTGCTGCTGGTCGCGACGTTGATCCATTTGGACAAGTTCGACCTCGACTCGATCTTCGGGTGGTTCTGGCTGATCGTCTACTGCACCGTGCCGCCCGTCCTCGCGGCGCTGGTCTGGGCCCAGGCGCGGCGCCCGGCCGGGCCCGCGTCACCGGGGCGCCCGGTGCCGGCGCCGC